>CADBFL010000217.1 GCA_902793875.1 uncultured Eubacteriales bacterium
GGTCATCCATGACGGAGCGACTCAGGTAACAGAGCGCATAGTCAATCCTGACGGAGAGTATCTCAAGGAGCTTCCGAAGCACCTGAGAAGCTTCGAGGACGTCGTAAGATATGCGCCGAACCAGGCATATATCGGAAATATCGACAATGAGCAGCTCAAGGCGATCGAATTCCCTTGGTATGACAAGCCGACAGATATCACGGACAGGACCGGAAAGTACGGCGAGATCATGCCTGAGGATGAGTACTACGGACTCATGCAGATCTGCGACACATTCGACCTGGTCGAGCTCGAAGCCGGTTTTGCGGCTTCCGTAAAGGAAAAACTAGCGGCACACGGCATGTTCACGGACGAGCAGGTGGCTGTACTGGACAAGAACTCCGAGTTCACGGAAGAGAGCCTCAAAGCTGTCGTAGAGGACGGCGGATGCGGACTCTACTTCGACGGCAAACTGGTCGGAGTCGTAAAGAAAGCGCATGATGTGGACGTGAACCTTTCGGCACATGTCATGCTCGAGAACATCTCAAGCAAGGCAACAAGCGTGCTCTCGCTGCTCCACCTCATCAGAGTGACGGGCATCGATCCGGCAGAGGTCGACTATGTCATCGACTGTGCTGAGGAAGCCTGCGGCGACATGAACCAGAGAGGCGGCGGCAACTTTGCCAAGGCTGCAGCTGAGATCGCAGGTCTTGTGAATGCTACGGGATCCGACACCAGAGGATTCTGCGCGGGTCCTGCTCACGCTCTGCTGAATGCGGCTTCGCTGGTCAAGGCGGGGACATTCAAAAATGTAGTCGTGACAGCCGGAGGCTGCACGGCCAAGCTCGGAATGAACGGCAAGAGCCATGTTGAGAAGGGCATCCCGATCCTCGAGGACTGCCTCGCGGGTTTCTCGGTGCTCATCAGCGAGGACAACGGCACAGATCCGGTCATCCGCACCGACATCGTCGGAAGGCACAAGGTAGGCACAGGATCAGCTCCTCAGAATGTTATCGGATCGCTCGTGACTGATCCGCTCGACGCTGCAGGCCTCAGGATCACTGATGTCGACAAGTTCGCGCCTGAGATGCAGAATCCGGACATCACAAAACCTGCAGGCGCGGGAGATGTTCCTGAATCCAACTACAAGATGATAGGCGCTCTCGGAGTAAAGAGAGGCGATCTCGAAAAGAAGGACCTCGCGACATTCATCGTCGATCACGGCATGAAGGGCTGGGCTCCGACACAGGGCCATATTCCTTCGGGCGTTCCTTTCATGGGACCTTGCAGGGACCTCATGCTTGAAGGCAAGATCGAAAGAGCCATGGTCATCGGAAAAGGAAGCCTCTTCCTCGGCAGAATGACAAACCTCTTTGACGGAGTTTCCTTCGTGATCGAAGCCAACAAGGGTCAGTCGTCTGGCGGCGGCTCCGGCGTATCCGAAGAAGAAGTCAAGGGACTGATCGCAAACGCGCTCAAGGATTTTGCAGCCGGACTTCTGGCAGAGTAAAGGAGGGCATCATGGCTCAGAATATAGAGAAACTGATCGCCGAGACCTTTCTTGAAATGGCAAACGGACTTGAAAGCGGCAGTTACGGAAAGAAGCCGAAGATCGCTCTTACCGGAATGGGAAGCGAGCACGGCGAAGAGAATTCCATGGCGGCTGCAGTGATGGCAGCAAAAGAAGGCATCGACGTATACTACATCGGAACTCTCGAGGCCGAAGGCGTTACTACCGTCAAGGTAGCGGACGACGAAGAAGGTCACAAGAAGATGGAAGAACTTCTCGAAAAGGGAGAAGTCGACGCTGCGGTCACGATGCACTATCCGTTCCCGATCGGTGTTTCGACCGTGGGCAGAGTCATCACTCCTGCAAAAGGCAGGGAGATGTTCATCGCCAATACGACGGGCACATCCAGCGCGGACAGGATAGAGGGAATGATCAAAAACGCGGTATACGGCATCATCGCCGCCAAGGCCTGCGGAATAGAAGACCCTTCCATCGGTATCCTGAACGTTGACGGAGCAAGACAGACGGAGAAGGCTCTCAGGGAGCTCGCCGAAGGCGGATATCCTGTAAGATTCGCTGAGTCTTCAAGAGCTGACGGCGGATGCGTCATGAGAGGAAACGACCTGCTCCAGGGTTCGCCTGACATCATGGTGACAGACTCGCTTACGGGCAACGTCCTTGTAAAGATGATGTCCGCGTTCCAGACAGGCGGAAGCTACGAGGCAAGCGGCTACGGATACGGCCCGGGAATAGGAGAAGGATATGACAGACTTGTCATGATCATCTCCAGAGCGTCCGGAGCTCCGGTGATCGCAGGCGCGCTCCGCTATGCGGCGCAGCTGGTCAGAGGCAGGGTGTTCGAAGTAGCTGCAGAGGAATTCGCTGCTGCAAAGAAGGCCGGTCTCGACAACATCCTCAAGGCAAGAAAAGCCGCGGCAAAACCGGCTGCTGAAGAGGAAGAGGTCAAGGCTCCGCCTGCAGAGGTAGTTACCGCTCAGATACCGGGAATCGAGGTCATGGACCTGGAGGACGGCGTGCAGGCCCTCTGGAAGAAGGGCATCTATGCGGAGAGCGGCATGGGATGCACCGGACCTATCATCCGTGTGTCCGACGCCAACCTCGAAAAGGCAAAAGAGATCCTTACAGCTGAAGGATATATCGGTTAAACCTTCATAATAGAGAGAGACAGCGCCGCACCGGAAATTTTTCATCTGCTTTTACCGGTGCGGCGCATGGCTCGCCATTATCGCTCTGGGGGTAGACAGGTGCTGGTGTGCCTCGCGGTCTTCAAAACCGTCTGCAGGGGGTTAAGAGCCTCCCGGGTGGGTTCGATTCCCACGTACTCCCGCCAGCCGTTATCGACATTACAGCATGAGCCGGTCCTGCATGCTCAGATTCAGTCAGGACCGGGTGCGGAGGTGTGTATTAATGTATAAAATAGTAAGAAGGAAGGCGCTGAGGCC
>CADBFL010000218.1 GCA_902793875.1 uncultured Eubacteriales bacterium
GTGTTGTCGATCGATGCGTCTTCTTCCGCCATCGCCTTGAGGCTGTCGGAAAGATCGGATACAGTCGCGTGCTTCAGATCCGAGACAGGGATGCTGAATTCTGCAGGGGCAGGGTCAGACATCGTCACCGGTTCGGTCTTCGGCTTGTCGATGACGAGCGTAGGAGCCTTTTCGACAGCAGGAACGGTCTCCACAGGCTCTGCAGACGTAAGCGAAACGCTCTCATCGAGATCCCTGATGATATCGAATTCATCCTCGTCGATCTTTGCAAGCTCCGCCTCGAGCATCCTGCGGAAGTTGGCCTTGAGCCTTCTGACCTTTGTGCTAAGCATGGCGTGCTCGTCAGTCAGCTTTCTGACGTTGACCTTCGCGTCGAGCAGCATGTTCTCTGCCTCGAGCTCGGCGTCTCTCATCATGAGCTCGGCTCTTCTCTCAGCGCTTGCCGAGATGTCCGCCATGAGCTTCTTGGCTGTCTCGAGAGTCTCGACCATGGCGCTGTCGTCCTTCTGGGCCTCAGCGAGCTGGGCCTCGAGGGATTTGATCTTGTGAGCCATCTGTCTGTTGTCGTTGAGGACCTTCTCGTAGTCTGCAACGATGATGTCGAGGAATTCGTCGACCTCTCTCGAATTGTATCCTTTTTTGTCGCGGCTGAATTCTTTCTTATCGATATCGATAGGCATTATCATAGCGTCAGTACCTTACCTTTCCTTTGTTATCAGTGCTTGCTCTCTGTTCTTCTTTCTTCTGTGACCGTTCTTTCTACCACGGGCTGGTGTTCGTCGGCTTGCCGGCTTCGGTGGCCCTGTCCACGAGCGCCCGGATATTTACGTTCTTCGGGGCGAAGAGGTAGATGTTCTGGTTGATCCTCTGGATCGTTCCGTTCAGAGCGTAGGTCGCTCCGCTGAGGAAGTCGAACATCTTGCGGGCAAGATCGGTCTCGACCTTTTCGAGGTTGATGATGACCGGCTTGTTCGCTCTGAGATTGTCTATAAGCTTGCGGCACTCATCGATGCTCTTTGGCTCAATGACCACCATTCTGAATGCTGCCGAGTCATTTCTCGAAGCCCTGCTGTCAGCGAGGGGCTCCGCGCTCTGCACCGGCGCCGGCGCTGCCGAACCGAATCTCTGAGGCGGCTCAACGTCACCGAAGCTGCGCGGGCTGAATCCTCCTGAAGGAGGCAGCGGCGCTGCTGGCCCTGCGGCTGCGCTCATTTCCCTTTTGTATTCGTCGACCTCTTCCTGTGAGACCTCATATTCATCGTCATCGTAATCATCAACGATCCCGACCAGATCTTTCATCTTGTCCATGAAACCCATAGTTTTGCATCCTCCTCTATCTGTAGTTGCGCGGGCCGAATATCGAGCTGCCCACCCTTACTATCGTTGCTCCTTCTTCGACCGCTGTCTCGAAGTCTCCCGACATGCCCATCGAGAGCACCTCAGGGCGAAAGCGGTCTTCAGGCAGATCCCAGG
This sequence comes from uncultured Eubacteriales bacterium, assembly GCA_902793875.1. Lineage (GTDB taxonomy): Bacteria > Bacillota > Clostridia > Peptostreptococcales > Anaerovoracaceae > Crickella. The sequence goes on from CADBFL010000218.1 coordinate 1,474, forward strand.
ACTTCATCTCTTCAAAGAGCTGCGCCGCTTCTCTGAAGTACGGCCTTGAGTCCTCCGGGTCCGCCGCCATAGGCGGTATGCACATTATCCCGCATATGCGTACCGATGCGCACTCCGCTGTTATGTCCTCTGTCAGTTTTTTCAGGTCGCCTGCCGCTATGCCTGACTTGGTCTCCTCCATGGCCGAGTTGATCTCGATCAGCACGTCCATGACGATTCCGCAGGCAGAGGCCCTTTTATCTATCTCTTTCGCAAGCTTCAGGGAATCGACCGAGTGGATCATCACCACCTTGTCGATCACCTGTCTCACCTTATTGGTCTGCAGATGCCCTATCAGGTGCCAGCGGACCGGGTCCACGGCGTCATATTTTTCGAGCAGTTCCTGGACGCGATTCTCACCTATGTCCGTCGCTCCTGCCCTGACAGCCTCGTTTATCTCAGCTGCTCCGTGCGTCTTGGTCACGGCGAGGAGCGTCACTTCGGACGGATCCCTGCCGCTTCTCAGAGCGGCGTCGTCCACGCGCTTTCTTACCTGTGCATATCTGTCGCTGATCGTCATCTGCTTATTCTCCGGTCACCGGTACCGCGTTGGCGGGCGGCGCCTCTTCTTTTTGCTTTTTGCTTTCTTCAGCCTTTTCTTTCTTATATTCCTTCTCGAGGCTCTTTATGTCATCGTCGGACGGATTGGCTATGATCTCGTCGTAGGTGCCGATCGTCTCGACATAGTTGCCCTCGTCGTCCATGTATATGTCCGAATAGGCCACGCACTTTCTGCCGTCGTCCGCCTTGACTCTCACCGGCTTGAAGACGTGTTCCCCGAGCTTGTTCTTCACGAACACTCCGCGCTTTCCGTCAGGAGCGTCGACTATGCTCTGGTTCTCGAGCATAAGACCCTCGGCGCTTTCGACGGTGACCTTCGTGTCGAGGTTCCTGATCTCGAGGAAGCCGTCGAAGAAGCTCTTGCACGAGAGCACGATCTTCGTCTGCTTTTTGCCGGTCTCCACCTGGCTGACCGTTACGTCGACCGCCTGACCGTCCATGTCGATAGTCACCGTATTGCCCGGACTGTACTTGCCGGCACTTTTGTTATCCAGATAGTATACGAGATACCACCTGCCGTTTCTGACCACCTTGAACACGGGATATCCCGTGCCGCATTTCGACTTAGGCGTCGCGATCGCGCTGCGTCCCGTGAGGTCCCTGAGGTCCTCATACGTCAGGTCATCGATATCGTTGGTGTTGAGCTTCGCCTCGGCGCCGTCGACATGATAGCTGACATAGCCCGCGTTCTTCGACGTGCCGTCCTCGGTGGCAGTGACGCTGTCGCCCAGTTCGGTCATGATGTCCGTATACCTTCCCGCGTCAATGTCTTTGGACGACTTGCCTTTTTTCTTTTCGTTGTAGGCTGCTTCCTTCTCGGCCTTTATAGCGGCATCATCGGGAGTGAGCTCGACGACTTTCGTGTTGCC
>CADBFL010000219.1 GCA_902793875.1 uncultured Eubacteriales bacterium
TGAACCGGCGTCCGCGTGAGACATCGCAAGGAAGGCCGAGGCCGCAAGACCGACGGCTACCAGCGCGATGAAGAGTATTATGTCTGCTTTGCGTATGTACTCTTTCATGGCCTTCATTATAGCATATCGACATAGCATATCGGCCGGGAAAGCATACACAAGGTAAAGGCAGAGGAAGGTGCGGTGCTGCGTAAGATGTACAACAGACATGCCATAATAAGGAGAGCAGGGATCGCAGCGCTCGCAGCGGCGGTATCGCTTTGTCTGGCGGCGTGCGGCGGCGCTTCGGCCGAACCTGTCTCTCAGGACGGCTATTACCTCGACACCATTTGCTCTGTCTCGGTCTACAGGATGAAGGACGATGACGGCAGCGTGAAGACGGCTTCAGGGATGGAGGATGAAGCGAACGCGGCCATTGAGGCCTCCTTCGAGGTCTGCAAAGAGCTCGAAGATCTTCTGAGCAGGACGCGCGGGGACTCGGACGTCAGCAGGATCAACGAAGCGAAGGGCGAATGGACCGTGGTGAGCGATCCCACCGTCGAAGTGATAGAAAAGGGCGTCGAATACTCAAAGCTGTCCGGCGGCGACTTCGACATAACGGTCGGAGGACTGACAGAGCAGTGGGATTTTCACGCTGCCGAAGGGAAGGCAAAGCTGCCTGATGAAGAGGCTCTTGCTGAAGCTGCGGAACACGTGGATTACAGGAATATCGAAACGGACGGCAATAAAGTGCGCCTGACAGACCCCGAAAGCAAGCTCGATCTGGGCGGGATCGCAAAGGGGTACATAGGCGATAAGATGACGGAAGTCCTTGAGCAAAAGGGCGTCGTCTCCGCAACGATAAACCTCGGCGGCAATGTCATATGCATAGGAAGCAAGGCGGACGGCGAGGACTTCGTTATCGGCGTCGAGGCTCCGTTCTCCGACCGCACGGAGATAATCGGAAAGATAAAGGCAAAGGACAAAACTCTTGTCACATCCGGAGTTTACGAGCGGAAGATCGAGGTCGGCGGAAAGACATATCATCACATACTGGATGCGAAGACCGGCTGGCCGGTAAAGACCGACCTCGACGCGGTGACTCTGATCGCGGACAAGGGCCGCTCGGCGGACATAGACGCATTGAGCACGACCTGCCTCATAAAGGGCGCGAAAGAAGGAAAGAAGTTCATCGGGGGACTCGACGGCATCGAGGCGGTGTTCGTCCTCTCGGACGGCAGCATAACCACCACAGACGGGGCGGGCTTTGAAAAGGATTAAAGAAGGCATCAGCCGGAAGAAGAATAATAAAGAAAGCATCGGCCGGAAAGGACCGGAAAGCAGAGAAGGAAAGAAAAATGATCAAAGTGCTAGTGACTAATGATGACGGAATAGATGCAGCAGGGCTGACCGCTCTGACAGAGAAGCTTGCCGACCACGCCGAGGTGTACGTTGTGGCTCCGGCCGATCAGCAGAGCGCCAAGAGCCAGAGCATCACATTCCTGCGCGAGGTGCACGCCGAAGAAAGGGAAGTCAGAGGCGCCGTCAGGGCGTGGACCGTGGACGGGACTCCGACTGACTGCGTCAAGTGGGCGATCAGCAGGCTCGGAAATGAAGGCATCACGCCGGACTTTCTCTTCAGCGGCATCAATCTCGGGATGAATCTCGGGCTCGCCGCGTATTACTCCGGCACTATTGGAGCCGCGAGGGAGGGAGCTCTGAACGGGATACGCTCGATCGCGCTTTCCGTGGGCCACTATAATCTGAACCACGAAACGATGTGCTTCGACTATGTGCTCGGCCAGCTGCCGCGATTCATGGAGATGTCGCTGAAGCTGAGCCCTTCGACGCTGATCAGCGTCAATGCGCCGGAGGTCCCGTCGTGGAAGATAAAAGGGCTGCGCATCGTGCCGGCGGCTCCGTTCAGCTATGCCGAGAGATACATGTTCACTGAGACGGGCGGAGGGAACTTCCAGCTGAAAAGCGAAAAGACAGGCACGGACGATAAGATGCGCTACGACTTCGACTGGGTGGAGCAGGGCTATGCAACGGTATCTCCTCTTCCGACGTCCATCGCGGATCCGGTGGCGCTGATGAAGCTGAGAGACCAGGCTCAGGAATCCGAGTGCCTGGCCGTGATCACAGACGCCCAGCAGGACGTTCTGAAGATCATCAAAAAGCCGCGCAGGTTCACGGAGAACATCGAGAGATTCGCCCGCTGCATATACAGGATGAACATCCCCATGCTCATAACCGAGACATACGGGCAGGGAAAGACTATAAAGGAAGTGCGGAAGTACGCGGATGAAAGCGAGGTCGTCGAGAGGACGGCCCCTGACGCATGGACAGCGCCGGACATGGAGAAGAATGTGTCGGCTCTCGGGCCTGACAGGGTCGTCATAGCGGGGGCTCTCGCCAATACGGCCGTGAGGGAGACCGCGCTGGGATTCCTCGAAAGAGGCATCGAAGTGATCATCGCGGAAGACTGCTGCGCCGCCACATCGAAGAAGGAACGCAGGATGGCGATGGAGGACCTCGCCGATGCGGGGTGCCGGATCGAAAGCTCGGAATCCATATTGATGCAGCTCGCGGGAAGCTGCACGAAACAGGTGCTGGACGCCGTTAAAAACATACTGTTTGCTTGACATCATGGGGGCCTTGTTGTACTATGGTTTTTGCTATGCGCTGCTGTAGCTCAGTAGGTAGAGCACTTCCTTGGTAAGGAAGAGGTTTCGGCAGTTCGAGTCTGCTCAGCAGCTCCAGCAACCCGCTTAGGGACAGGGACGCTTGTCCCTAATATTTTTCAGAATTAACGTTATTTTGAAGGAGGAAGTTTCAAATGGCAAAGCAGAAGTATGAGAGGACCAAACCGCATATCAACATCGGTACGATCGGCCACGTTGACCACGGTAAGACAACTCTTACAGCAGCTATCACATCCGTACTGAACAGAAAGTACGGA
>CADBFL010000220.1 GCA_902793875.1 uncultured Eubacteriales bacterium
TATGTGCTATACTTCAGGCATGGCAGATGCATATTTTGACATAGCGATAATCGGAGGCGGAGCATCGGGCCTGATGCTTGCCGCGAACCTGGACATCGGCGGGTCCGGACTCAGCGGGATCGTGCTCGAGGGTTCGCCGAAGCCCGGGACCAAGCTCCTTATGAGCGGAGGCGGCCGCTGCAACATAACTCACGGCGGATCCATCAAGGACTTCGTCGACTGTTACGGCGCCGCGGGGCCTGCTCTGAGGCGATGCCTGTATAAGCACAGCAACCTCGAGCTGATGAAATGGTTCGGGAGTCTCGGAGTGGAGCTGACCGAAGAGGACGGCCGGGTATTCCCTGCGTCGATGAGGTCAAAGGATATACTTGACGCTCTCATCGGAGAAGCCGCGCGCAACATGTGGCAACTCGAGACGGATGCTAAGGTCGATGCCCTCGCACGCTCACAGGCTCCGGACAGCGATCCGGTCTGGGAGATCCGTCTCAGAGACCGCGGCTGCATACACGCCGGCACCGTTGTCATTGCAACGGGAGGCATCACCTACCCTGAGACCGGTTCGGACGGATCGATGTTTGAGATCCTGCGCGGGCTTGGCATCGACATATCCGATCCGAAGCCGGCGCTGGCGCCTGTATATGTGAAAGACTATCCGTACGCGGAGCTCGCAGGGATATCTCTGCCCGATGTCACCGTCACGGCTTTCGGCAGCGATGCCGCATGCACATGCAGCGGAAAGGCCGCGCGCATGAAAGGCGATATCCTCTTCACTCACGAAGGCTTCTCGGGTCCTGCCATACTGAACGTTTCGCGTTACGCCGAGCCGGGCCAGACGATTCGTCTTCAGTACGGCAAAGAGCTCGAAGAACTGCCAAAGCGCATGCAGCGCATCCTCAAAGACCGCGCCAGGGGTGATTCCGGCGACGTCCGCACGAAAAAGCTCGTCTCCCTTCTCGATCACGATGACTTTGTCGTTGACAGAGTCGATGAGCGCGGCATGGTGACAGCCGGAGGAGTCTGTCTCGATGAGATCGACATGTCCACGATGCGGATCAGGAAGTTCGCAAACGAAAACGCCCATGCTGACGGCACAGGCGCTCTTTACGTGATCGGCGAAGCGATCGATGCCGACGGCATCACTGGCGGCTACAACCTGCAGCTCTGCTGGTCGACCGCGCTGACTGCCGCCGGTTCGCTGGCTGCTCCTTTCTGAGCCCCGTCTATTTATTAGGGCCCTCCGCCTCAGAACATGATCATATCCTAAAAAAGGTCCGCCGAGCTTCTGTCTGTTACTTTCAGGAACTCCCCCAGCAGCATGGCAGGTACCCTGGATCCTGAATAATCTCTTATATTCCTCGTGACGATGCAGTCGGCTTTGATTCGGTATGCGGTTTCGCACATAACAGCGTCTTCGTAATCAGCTACGCCGTTATGGAGAGCATTGATACAGTCTTCAGCATATGTATCTGCAAGGCCGAACAGCATGGTAAGCGTACCGATTATTTTCCGTGTCCTGGCTACATCGCGTGTGTGCCGGTGAATGATATAGTACAGGTCTGTAACTGAACCGGCAGTTATATAGGCCTCGTATTCTCTGTTGGCTCTTCCTATCGCAATATTGAGCGCATCATCAAAATACGGTTCCCTGTTCTGCAGATAATCCAGTATCACGCATGTATCTATTACTGCTTTCATTTTGACATCAGCCTTTCTGCTCTGGCCTCATCAATGGTCATATCCGCAGGGATGATGCCTGCCAGAGATCTTGCAGCCTCCACAAGATCCTGATAGGGACTTGTAAGCTTTGCAACGACTTTTCCGTTCCTGGTGATCAGGATATCCTCACTGGCTGCAAGCTGCAGGTATTTCCCGAGATTCTCTTTTAATTCTGTTGCTGTAATGGACATTGTAGTCAGCTCCTTTCGTGCGATTATACTATTATTTTCGTACGATATTGTCAGTGCATCCAGACATTGCGAAAACAGCTGCAACAGCAAATACATGCGAATTGTACAAAATTCTCAAAAACGAAAACGCCCGTGTACCGGGCACAGGCGTATCATATGTCATGCTATTGGGTCCTTGTCAGGATCAGTTCAGAACCGGCGGCATCCGGATCCGGCTCAGAACCTGTTACGACCGTGGTGATCTCTCCTCCGGCAGGGATCACCGGATATGAACCGGATCCTTCAAATTCTTCGAAATACATTTCCGATCCTCCGATTATTTTGCCGTCAGCGTCTCTGCGGATCTCATAGATATAGATATGGTCGAGCGTTTCGCTTTCGCTGTCTTTGAGCTTTTGCCAGTCGAAGTCTTCAGTACCGCTGTTTCTGATCGTCACTCTGTAAACACTGTTATAGTTATCTTCAAGAAGTTCCGAACCGGCTGCAGTAAGCCGAGGTTCTTTGGTATCTCCCCATAATACTCCTGAAATAGTGTAATCAAATTTCACAGGTGTCTGCGGCCACATGCTGCTGCCGTCTTCCCTGTACTGATCTCTTGAGAACATGACAAACGCAGCCTTGTCTCCCGGGTACAGTATCCCGAACTGGTTCCAGCCCGGGTCAAGCTGCGGATCGTTGAGGATATTTCCCTCTTCATCATATCCACGCAAACGGATCAGTGCTTTTTTGAGAGTCTTGTCCGTATTGTTTGTCAGTATGACAGCATACTCGAAATTACCGTCATCATGAATCGTCCACCCGTCCTCAACTTCCAGTCCGTCGGTCGAGCCTCCGACTGCATCCTTTACTGCGCTGCACCCGGTAATGACAGCAGTCATTATGAGCATGGATGCAAAAGCGCTTACTATTCTCAACATTTCTCTACGCATGATCCAGGAAGTTCCTCTCTTATGAATATTACAGCGTCAAATCTCCGTCTTTGACCCAGCCGAGTTTGCGGCATCCCATGTTGATCAGCGGAGCCAGCACTGC
>CADBFL010000221.1 GCA_902793875.1 uncultured Eubacteriales bacterium
GGTGATCGTTCCGTAGTCGTGCTCGACGTATCTGTCGCCTATGACCTCATCGAGCACCTTCGTCTGGTCGCCCGTGCCGCCGGCTATGCCCGTGAATATGACCTTCGAGATATTATGTTCGTTCAGCAGTGTAGTCGTCACCGAGGCCGACAGCACCATGCCGATGCCCGCTTTGACGATCACCACTTTCTTTCCGCAGAGCGTCCCGACATGATATTCGACGCCTCCGATGGTATCCGTGTGATCTATCTTAGCCTCGTCGATGAGCATGTCGATCTCGTTGTCCATCGCAGAGATGAGTCCTATGTATTCCGTGTCATCCACGGCGTCCATGGCCTTCTGAGCCTTGTTTCCGCATGAGCAGAGCATGAGGGAAAGCGCCGCGGCCAGTATCAGCGCAACGGCCATGTTCAGTTTAATGTTTCTGATCTTCATTTTCATTTTCTTTTCCGGTCTTTTCCGCGCCTCCGGTCGCGATACCTTTCTGGATGGCTTTCTTTATTCTGTCCCTCTCGCCCTTTACGTAATTCCTGACTCCGGTTTTCTTCACCTCGCTTCCCCTGACCACGTCCTTTACGGCGCTGTACTTGTCGGCGACCGATACCACCGCGCCTTCTATGGAATTAGGCGCCTTGCTGTCACCGAGCGGCCACATGTGCCTCTCGATTATTTCCTCGGCCTTTTCGGGCAGCTCGTCCACGATCTCCTTCGCGACCGCGACGGACTCCTTCGGGTGCTCCAGGACCGCCTCTTTGTCGGAAGAGTATTTATCGCTCCTTCCGAGCATGCCGAGGTCGTGGCAGAGGGCCCCGATCACTACGGCCGGTATATTCACCTTTATGTTCATCTTTCTCAGGGCATAGCAGATCATGACGCTCGAAAAGGCCACCCTGAAGGTGTGCTCTCCGACCGTCGCCCACTGGTGGTGCGTCTGATCGAAGGCCTGCTTCATCTCATCGGAAGCCAGGACCTCTTTCCCGTATTCCTGCAGATCGCTTTTGATGCGCTCCTTCCGGTCCTCGCGCTTCTCGCGTATCTGCCTGTGTATCGTGCTTTCGTAGTATGGCAGTCTCATAGTTGCATAATATATCAGTTTTGAACGCTTTTCAGAACAATATCCGTACACTTACATCAGAGGGGAGATCATTTTGGCCACCGGGCCGACCACCTTATAGTAGGTGGCTTCGTCTTTCAGGCTCTCAGGAGTCACCTCTCTGCATTTCGAAAGAGTATCCTGAAAATCCTTTTCTATATCTCCGATGCAGTCCGTCTTATACATGTAAGTCGCGCATTCGAAGTGATGGTACAGGCTCCTGTAGTCGAGGTTTATGGTGCCGACCACCGCCTTGATGTCATCGCATACGAACACCTTGGCGTGCACGAAGCCCGGCGTGTATTCGTACACCTTCACCCCTGCATTCAGCAGCGAGCGGTAATGCGTCTTCGCAAGAGAGTAAGCCATCTTCTTGTCCGGTATGCCCGGGAGTATGAGCTTCACGTCGACTCCCCTCTGGGCGGCGAAGCGGAGCGCCGTCTCGAGCTCTCCGTCGAGTATGAGATACGGCGACATGATATGCACATAGTCGGTCGCGCGGTAAAGGATGTCGATGTATACCGCCTCGCCCACCTTGTATCCGTCTAGCGGATTGTCGCAGTAAGGCATCACGTAGCCCTTCGCGTCCGGCACCTCCTCCGACGGGAGCGACAGCCATTTTTCGTAGTCGCCTTCCTCGTTTCTGATGTTCCACATCTGAAGGAACATCAGGGCAAAGCTCTTTGCAGCAGGTCCCTTGATCATGACGGCGGTATCCTTCCAGTGGCCGAACCTGTCGATGCGGTTGATGTATTCATCCGCGAGATTGACTCCCCCGTTGAAGGCGACCTTGCCGTCGATGACGAGTATCTTGCGGTGATCGCGGTAGTTGTAGTGGGACGACACCAGCGGAAGTATAGGCGAAAAGGCCTTCGCGTGTATGCCTTTGGCTTCGAGGAGTTTCCAGTAGCTTCCCGGAAGCGTGGACATCTCGCACATGCCGTCGTACATCACGCGCACCTCCACGCCTGCCTCTGCCTTGCGCGTCAGCACGTCGAGGATGCGTCCCCACATGTAGCCCTCTTCGACGATGAAGTACTCCATGAATATGTACTTCTCCGCCTTTTCGAGCTCTTCGAGCATGGCTTCGAACTTCTTCTCGCCGAGCGGGAAGTATGTGACCTGTGTTTTGTCATAGAGCGGGAAGCAGCCCGTTCTGTTCAGATATCTGCACAGATCGTCCGTGCCCGAGCCGTCGCGTTCTACCCTGGACAGCACGTTCGCGGGCTGCTTGAGGGTGCTTTTTGTTTCTTCGACCTGCCTTTCGACCATTTCCATTTCCTTGCGGTGTCCGATATTGGCCTGCGTCCACCATAGCATGAAGGCTCCCGCAACGGGCAGAAAAGCTATCAGAAGCATCCACGTGAGCTTGGCCGATGAGTCCATGCTGCTGTTGAACAGATAGATCACCATCACAAAGGTGAATATCCACTGTATGTACAGAAGTATATGGACCTTGTCCCTTGCCCACAGATACGTGCAGACCATCAGAGCGACCTGCGCTATGAGAAGGACCGCGATTATGAGTGTCCTGCTGAAAAGTATCCTCGCGATCCCTTTTTTTACAGGCTTTGCGAGCATTACGACATTTTCGCTGTTATCCATCGGATCCCCTTTCTCCTACTGAATGATCTTTATCCTTCCTTCTCCGTACGGATCGGCGTACTGATCTCCGATCTCGCCGCCGAGCTTATCCTTTATATAGCTCATCAGGACCATGTTGTCGAGCCCTCCGTTTTCGTTCAGCACCTTCGCGCCGTCGAAAGCGGTGGCGCCGTCCCCGTG
>CADBFL010000222.1 GCA_902793875.1 uncultured Eubacteriales bacterium
CAGGGCACGACAAGTTCGAGGACTATAATCTACGACAAGGCGGGCAAGATCATATCCATGGTCCAGAGAGAGTTCAACCAGATATTCCCGCACGAGGGATGGGTGGAGCACGACGCCATGGAGATCTGGGCCGCCCAGATGGGGACCGCCCAGGAGGCTCTCTTAAAGGCGGGACTGACATACAAGAACATCGCCGCCATCGGCATCACCAACCAGAGAGAGACCACCGTCGTCTGGGACAAAGAAACGGGAGTGCCTGTGTACAACGCCATCGTCTGGCAGTGCAGGAGGACGGCAGACTACGCCGCGAAGCTCAAGCCGCACGAGGACATGATAAGAAAAAAGACAGGCCTTCTGGCGGACCCTTACTTCAGCGGCACCAAGCTCGCCTGGATACTCGAGAACGTGCCGGGCGTCAGGGCGAGGGCCGAGAAGGGCGAACTCCTCTTCGGCACCATCGAGTGCTGGCTGATATGGAAGCTCACCGGAGGCAGGGCCCACGTGTCTGACTATTCAAACGCGTGCAGGACCATGCTCTTCGACATAAACACCCTGAAGTGGGACGAGGAGCTCTGCGGACTTCTGAACATCCCTATGTGCATGCTGCCTGAGCCGGTTGAATGCTCTGCGAACTACGGAGAGACCATCGATGAGATATTCGGCGGTCCTATCCCTATCACGGGCTCTGCCGGAGACCAGCAGGCGGCGCTCTTCGGAGAAGCCTGCTTCTATGAGGGAGATGTGAAAAGCACATACGGAACGGGCAATTTCCTCCTGATGAACACAGGGGACAAGACCGTGATGTCCAAAAACGGCCTTCTGACCACCATCGCCTGGGGCCTTGACGGCAAGGTGACTTACGCGCTTGAAGGATCGGTATTCGTATGCGGGGCCGCGGTGCAGTGGCTGAGGGATCAGATGAGGTTCTTCAGAGACGCCGCGGAGTCGGAAGAGATAGCCGACAGCGTGCCTGATGCAGCAGGAGTATACGTAGTGCCGGCGTTCGTGGGACTCGGAGCTCCGTACTGGGACCCTGAGGCGAGGGGCTCCATGTTCGGGATCACCAGGGGAACGACGAGAGAGCACATCGTCAGGGCGACCCTCCAGTCGCTGGTATACCAGAACGAGGATCTGCTCTACGCGATGAAGATGGATACAGGCATGGAGATCAGATTTCTGAAGGTCGACGGCGGCGCCGCGATGAACGACCTGCTCATGCAGTTCCAGGCCGACATATCCGACGTGGACATCGTAAGATACGCCTCGATAGAGTCGACCTCGCTCGGAGCGGCATATCTGGCGGGACTCGCGGTCGGATATTATGCGAGCCTTGACGATATAGTCGCGAGCAAGAAGATCGCCAAAACATTCAGACCTTCGCTGGGCGAAAAGGAGAGGATGGAAAAGATCGAGGGCTGGCACAGAGCGGTCAAGGCCACGATGGCGTTCAGCGAATAGGGACACAGGGACTGTAAAGGGGAGACAGGATGATCAGACGATCCGTATCAGGAAGAATAATCGCAGTGATCCTGGCGGCCATTCTCGCGGCCGCTTTTCCTGCGCCTGTAAACGCCGGGGCCGGGTCGCGATGGTATGATTCGATCCCTTCGATGCTCTCGGCGGGGCAGTACGAGGAAGGAGTCGTGATCGCGGGCATAGACATGTCGAAGGCGAAAAGACCGGGAGATCCGGGCTCCGCTCTGGAGACAAAAAAGCTCAGATCGTCCGCTGATGAGATCATGGCTGTGGATCCCGGCGAGGCTGCAGCTCAGCAGGATCTGATCTCATGGCTTCGGCAGCTGAAGGCCAGGCTCAGCGGTCAGTATGACGACAGCGTATGCATCACGTCCATAAGGCGAAGCGACATGACGACCGCGCAGATACTGAGGATGCTGGCTGCTGATGACAGCGTCGTCTTTGCAGAGCCTAATTATATAAAAAACCTGGAATCACTGAGCGACAATGATCTTACAGACCCCGGTGAAGCAGCCGCAAACGCTGCTGCGAAGGAAGCAAGCGCTCTGCAGTGGAGCTCCAGCGAAAACGTGACCCTTCATGCAGCCGGAAAAAAAGGGGATGTGTCGATGAAAGTCCCCGGCTGGCCGAACGCAAGCAACATGGAGCACGAGATCATAGTTGCCGTCGTTGACATGCCTGTGGATTTCAGCAATCCGGATCTTGATGATGTCGCCTATACCTTCAGCGATGAACAGCAGGCGCTGCTTGGCTGCGATGACCACGGATTCAATGCTCTGTGGGAGTCGAAGAACGGCAAACTGGACTATGACGGAGCGGGAAGCCACGGCACCCATGTCGCGGGCATTATCGGCGCAGAATGGGACGGCCGCGGCATAAGCGGCGCAGGATCAAATGTAAAGATCGTATCCGTCCAGAACAGCCTGAAAGGACAGACTTCTCTCATCGATTCGCTGAGAGGATACAGCTTTATAAAAAAAGCGATCGATAAGGATGTCAACATACGCATAGTAAACAACTCCTGGGGTCTTCAGCAGTCCAGCAAGGCTCTCGATGCTGCGGTCACCGAGCTGGGAAAGCACGGTGTCGTCAGCTTTTTTGCAGCGGGAAATGACGGAAATGACCTTAACGCTCTGAGCGATCTTGGCTCCACACTCGGAAACAATCCGTATGCTATCATCGTGGCATCGACAAAACCGGATGGAACTATTTCCGGCTTCAGCAGCTACGGCAGAGGGATAGTAACGCTCGGAGCGCCCGGTGAATGCATACTTTCATGCATTCGCCCGGTAGAAGCGGCGTGCATGCCGGTGCTGTCAGAGAGCAATAAGGTGTACGAGAACTTCGAGGGCGAAGGTGCTGCA
>CADBFL010000223.1 GCA_902793875.1 uncultured Eubacteriales bacterium
GTGATTTCGGGAAGTTCGGGCAAAATAAAGGACTCCGGAGTTCTTGTCCGGAGCCCGATCTATGGAGCAGGTGAAGGGAATCGAACCCTCGACGTAAGCTTGGGAAGCTCAAGTTTTGCCATTAAACTACACCTGCATATATGAGGCAGTGCTTTCGCGCTGCCTGTATAGTATAACTCACAAAGTGCTTTTTGTCACGGGAAGTATTGCTTTTCTTTCTTTGCCGATCGCGTTTTCTTTACATCCCGAATTCTGCCATCGTTTCCTTGATGATCGCCGGCAGTCTGCGGCACTTGTCTTCAGAGCTCGATGCCACCGAGACCCTTACGCCCCTGTCCAGAGGTATCAGGAAGACGTTCTTTTCCTTCAGCTTTTCACAGAGCGCGTCCGGCTCCTTGCACGGCACTGTCACGAAAAAGCCCGCTCTGAAAGGCACTATCTCAAGGCCGCATTCCGAAGCCGCTTTTTCAAAGGCTCTGCCTCTTGCGAGCAGCATGTCCCTGGCTTTCGCTCTTTCGCCCTCGACCTCTGCAAGCAGCTTCTCATCGGCATAGATGCGTTCTATGACCTCCTGCGGAGCTCTCGGTGAATTCGACCATGTAGCTCTTGCCGAGAACGAATTGACCTTTACGAATTCTTCGGCGACCTCGGGGCTGTACGCCAGGCATATCATGGCCGCGCATCTTGCGCCGTAGAGCGTGAAGGTCTTCGAAGCGCTGTAGGCTATGACCGGCAGTATGTTGGATCTGAGGTTGTCGACTACAGGAAGGAATTCCCTGACCTTCTCAGGCTCTCCCGCGAAGTCGATGTACGCGACATCCAGGACCAGCGCGATCTTCTTTTCTTCAGGGATGTCATCGAGCACTCTTTTGACACCGTACCAGTCGTCCAGGCTGAGCGAGTACCCCGTCGGATTGTTGGCGGGAGTATTGAGTATGATCACGAGGTGCTCCTGGTTCCTCGTGAGTCCTCGTGAGCTTCTTTACCTTGTATTCAAAGTCTTCGATGTTGAAGTTCCCGGCTTCATCAAACATCTCGAAGCGCTCGATCCCGCGGTAGAGTTCTCCGGATATGCTCTTGTACGGAGCCCAGTGCCAGCTGTGCGTGAGTATTTTGTCGCCCGGCTGGGAGTAATTGGCAATGACGTTTCTTATGGCGCCCGTGCCGCCCGGCGTGCCGACGACAGCGACATAGCTCTTAGGCTCATATCCCCCGAATGCCGCCTTTGCTATCGCGTTCTTGAAGGCAGGGGTGCCCGCTATCGGCGCGTAGGCCGCATAGCTCTTTGCCGGAAGGCTCTTCATGATCCTCTCGACTGACTTCAGCACAATGAGCTCCCCGCTGTCGTCATAAAGAGCTCCCACTGTCGCGTTTATGACCTTTTCCGGTCCGTACTTTTCGACCGCCTCAAGAGCCGCTCCGCTTGCCGCGAAAACCTTGTCTTCTTTCGGTATCTCTCTTCCGTTGTATGCCGCCATGCTTTTCATATCGATCAACTCCTCCAGCACTTTTTGATACAGCTCAGATCCTGCCCTCTGCTCTGTCGATCTTCAGATTCCTGAAGTACAGGCAGATATCCGTCAGGACCATGGATATGTCCAGGATATAGAACCAGGTCGAAAGATGAAGGTCTCCCGTCCTGTTGTAGATGACTATCTTGGACGCAAGGCCGAACAGGTATCCTATGACTACCAGGATCTCGAACAGAAGGCTCTTGCCCAGCGTGGTCCTGCTCGTTACAGATTTATAGATATTGGCGGGCCACGAGCATCCGAACAGGATCAGCATCATGACCTCACACATTACGACTTTATCCATTCCTGTATTTCTCCTCCGTTCCGGCAGCCTCTCCGCGGCCGATCACTGCTCTTTTTATCTTTTCTCCGAGGCCGCTGTACTTTGCCTCGTACTCGGTCTCTATGTTGTCCGCGGCTGCTTCCGGATCTGCGTGAAGGTCGCGCGTCAGGTCCAGTATCCTGAGGTCGGCCGCCGCGGTCTCAAGCACCGACCACTCGAAGAATCCGGTGTTGTCGGTCTTGAAGACGACCGTTCCGTTCCTGTCCAGCACTCTGAAATACGACCTGAGCCTCTCCCTGTACGTCAGGCGTCTTTTGTACCAGTAGTTCTTCGGAAGAGGATCGCTGAAGTTCAGGTATATCCCCGAGATCTCTCCGTCCGCGAACCAGTCCGTAAGATCGCCGGCATGGGTCGGGACAAAGGTCACGTTCGTCAGATCCTTCTCCCTGATCTTCTCCATGGCTCTGAGCATCACGCTCATGTTGCCCTCGATCGCGATGAAATGGTTCTCCGGCTCGCGCCCGGCAAGTTCGGATATGAATTTGCCCTTGCCGCAGCCGATCTCGATGAAGACAGGCCTGCCTCCCGACAGTTCTCTCCATCTGCCCTTCATCTGCGGGGGCTCGTATATCAGGAGATCCTCGTAGGCCTCATATTTACTTTCCAGATTCTTTAACCTTCTTTGCCTCATAGCACAGTCCCCATCTGTCTTGAGATGATTATGAGTCCCAGGAACAATATCATCAGCACTGCCGCGACGGCGTCTCCGCGGTGGAAGTGTATCTCGTTCATTCGCGTCCTTCCGTCTCCCCCGTGGTAGCACCTCGCCTCCATGGCCAGGGCCAGATCCGAAGCTATCCTGAACGAGCTAACGAACAGCGGGATGAGGATAGGCACCAGACTCTTTGCTCTCTGCAGCAGACTTCCCGATTCGAAATCGGCGCCCCTTGCCTGCTGGGCCTTTATGATCTTGTCGGTCTCTTCCATCAGCGTCGGAATGAACCTCAGGGCGATGGTCATCATCAGCGCAAGCTCGTGGCTCGGCAGACCGATCTTCGAAAACGGCCTGAGGAGCTTTTCAAGTCCGTCCGTAAGCTCGACCGGCTTTGTCGTCAGCGTCATCACGGACGAACCGATTATGAGCAGCACCAGCCTGACTGCCATGAAGACCGCCCGGCTGAGCCCCTCGTATGTTATCTTCAGGAACTTCCACTGCCACAGCACCCTTCCGTCGGTCATGAAAAGATTGAGGACAAAGGTGAACGCTATGATCAGGAATACCGCGGTAAGTCCCCTGAGGATGAATCTGAGCGGGACTCTCGATGCCGCGATCACCGCGAAGAGTCCTGCGGCCGCGATCAGGAATCCCCAGAAATTATTAACGATAAACAGCTCTACTATGTAGAGGAGCGTCGCGATGATCTTCGTCCTGGCGTCGAGCCTGTGGATGACAGATCTTCCCGGATAGTATTGTCCGAGTGTGATGTCTCTTATCATTTGCCGAGGTATTTCCTTATATCTTCAGCAGCCTCTTCAATGGTCAGGGCCGCGCTCTCAAAGCCGGCTGCCTTTGCGGCCAGCTCATTGACTATCTTTCTCGCCGGCGGAAGATCAAGTCCCATGTCCGCCAGCTCCTTTTCGCGCGAGAACACTTCGCATGGCGTTCCTTCAAGGGCGATCCTCCCGTTGCTCATTACTATGATCCGGTCCGAGATTTCCGCGACGTCACCCATGTTGTGAGAAACGAATATGAGGATTATCCCCATTTCCCCATGGATCCTTCTGATCATCGAGAGTATCTCCCTGTGGGCGGCCGGATCGAGCCCTGCGGTAGGCTCGTCGAGTATCAGTACCTTAGGGTGCATGGCGATGACTCCCGCTATCGCGACCCTCCTCTTCAT
>CADBFL010000224.1 GCA_902793875.1 uncultured Eubacteriales bacterium
GAAGAGGTCAGCCGCGCCAAGACGAGCTTCCTCTCCAACATGAGCCATGAGATAAGGACTCCGATGAACGCCATCATCGGACTCGACAACATAGCGCTGAAGGATCCGGACGTGCCGCCGCACACACGCGAGCAGCTCGAGAAGATCGGCTACAGCGCGAGACACCTTCTGGGGCTCATCAACGATATACTCGACATGAGCAGGATCGAATCGGGGCGCATGGTGCTCAAGAACGAAGACTTTGCGATGAGGGATTTCCTCGACCAGATCAACGTGATCATTAACGGTCAGTGCCAGGACAAGGGCCTCGACTACGAGTGCCAGATAGTCGGCAATATCGACGACTATTATGTGGGCGATGACATGAAGCTCAAGCAGGTGCTGATCAACATACTCGGCAACGCGGTCAAGTTCACGCCTTCGCCGGGCAGGGTGTTCTTCACCGTCGAGCAGACAGCGAGAGAAAGCGGCAGGTGCACCCTGAGGTTCACGATGCGAGACACCGGCATCGGCATGGACAGGGAATACATCCCCAGGGTATTCGATGCGTTCTCGCAGGAGGACGCGACCACGACCAACAGATACGGCGGTTCGGGTCTCGGCATGGCGATAACGGGCAATCTCGTCGAAATGATGGGAGGAACCATCGATGTCGACAGCGAGAAAGGCATCGGAACGACGTTCACCATAACTGTCGACCTCGGAGAGTCCGCGCGGACTCTCGGGACGGAAAGGCTCGATGAACTGATCGGCAGGATAAAAGTACTGGTGGTCGATGACGATCCTGTCGCCTGCGAGCACGCAAAGCTCGTGCTTGAAGAGCTCGGCGCCGAAACGGATATCTGTGAGCGAAGTACAGAAGCGTTCAGCCGGATTAAGCGCAGGTGGGATGACTGCGATCCGTACGACATAGTCATCTCGGATTACCGCATGCCTGTCATGGACGGCATCACACTGACCGAAGAGATCAGGCGCTTCGACGGCGGAAAGACCGCTATCATCATCATGACCGGATACGACTTCGATGCGGAGTCTGAGCGCGCGCACAAGCAGGGAGTGGACGGGATACTCACAAAGCCGCTCTTTGCGGACACGCTGCAGCGCGAGATACAGATGGTCATGAGGGGAAGGGTCGCAGAATCTGCAGAGGAACATAGCCCGGCAGGTGATGAGACCGCCGAAGAAGGGTACACCCTCGAGGGCAGGCGCGTGCTTGTCGCTGAAGACGTCGACATCAACGCAGAGATACTCATGGACATCCTCGAGATGGAGGGGATGGAATGCGAGCTTGCCGGCAACGGGCAGATCGCGGTCGACATGTTCGGAGACAGCGATGAGGGCCACTACGATGCGATCCTCATGGACATACGCATGCCTGTGATGGACGGACTCACGGCTGCGGCGGCGATAAGGGCTATGGAGAGAGCGGATGCGAAGAAGATCCCTATCATCGCGCTCACGGCGAACGCGTTCGACGAGGACGTAAACAACTCCATCAAAGCGGGCATGAACGCCCATCTGTCGAAGCCTGTCGAACCGGACAAGCTCTGCGGCATGCTGGCATCACTCATACAGAAGAAGTAATCAGAAAGGTAAACGGCGCAACAAAATGGCTTATGAATGGACACTGAACAAAGAGGGAAAGATAGTATTCCCGGTACCCGATAAAGTGAAGATCCCGTGGGACAGGAGCCGAGGAGATCTCCCTCTGACTATCGGGTATTTCAACGGCACTATGTATGAAAAGGTCGAGGAGGAAGCTAAAAAGCATCCTCTGATGGTCGCCATGGATTTCATGGGCAAGCACCTCAATTACAAGTACATGATCGACCAGATCAATCTATGCGCGAAGTCCCTGAAGGTGCTCGGCATAAGGGAGAACGACAGGGTCACCATCGCGATGCCGAACTGCCCTCAGGCTATCTACATGCTGTACGCGGTCAATCTGGTGGGGGCGGTCGCGAACATGATCCACCCGCTCTCGGCCGAAAAGGAGATCGAGAACTACCTGAACATGTCGGGATCGGTGATGGTCGTCACCCTCGACCAGTTCTACCACAAGATCGAGGCGATCAGAAAGAATACGAATATCCAGAATGTCATCATCGCGCGCGTCAAGGACGAGCTGACAAAACCGATCAGGGTCGGCTACATGCTGACCGAGGGCCGCAAGATCAAGAAGATCCCGAGGGACGCTCCTGTCTTCCAGTGGCCTGAGTTCATGAAGCTCGGAAGGCACTGCGGCTACGAGTACAAGGTAAAGAGACAGCCTGACGATCCGGCGGCCATACTGTATTCGGGAGGAACGACCGGCACTACCAAGGGCATAGTGCTGACGAACCTCAACTTCAATGCGCTGGGAGCGCAGGTCCTGGCGGCCAATCCTATCTTCAAGACCGGTGACAAGATGCTCGCCGCCATGCCTATATTCCACGGCTTCGGGCTCGGCGTATGCATACACACCATGCTCGCCGGCGGCGGACGCTGCGTTCTGGTGCCGCGCTTCACGCCTAAGAGCTACGCCAAGCTGATCACGAAGTACAAATGCAACTTCATAGCCGGAGTGCCGACGCTCTTTGAAGCGCTTCTGAGGCTTCCTTCGATGAACGGAAAGGATCTTTCCTGCCTCAAGGGAGTCTTCTCGGGAGGCGACTCGCTCTCGCCCGAGCTCAAAAAGAAGTTCGACGCCTTCATCGCGGAGCACAACGGAAAGATACAGGTCCGCGAGGGCTACGGAACGACGGAATGCGTCACGGCGTCATGCCTCACTCCTCCGCAATACTACAAGGAGGGCAGCATAGGCATACCGTTCCCTGAGACCGTGATGCAGGGCTACCTCGACATGCCGGAAGAGACGGCAGAGACCATCAGAGAGCACGCGGACGGCCTGAAATGGGTATACACGGGCGACCTCGGCACGATGGACGACGAGGGCTTCATATACTTCAAGGGCCGCGCCAAGAGGATGATAATATCTTCCGGATACAACATCTATCCGGCTCAGCTCGAGAACATATTCGATGCGCACGAGAAGGTGCAGATGAGCTGCGCGGTCGGGGTGCCTGACAGCTACAAGATGCAGAAGGTAAAGATGTTCGTCATGCCTAAGAAAGGCATAAACGCCGGAGAGGAGCTCAGGAACGAGCTGATGTC
>CADBFL010000225.1 GCA_902793875.1 uncultured Eubacteriales bacterium
CCTTTATGTCGTAGATATCCATCCTGGCGTTCTCCAGGAGGTATACGAGCAGGTCGAACGGGCCCTCGAATTTATCTATCCTGACCTTGTACAAGTGATGTTTCCTTTCGTTGCTGTAATAATATTCTGATAATTATAATAATATTCCGAAATGTCTGTAGAAACGGTATTTTTTTATTCAAAATATATTTCTTTCAGGTACAGGCCCTGCGGCGGAGCCGTGAATCCCGCGTTCGCGCGGTCGCGGCTCTGTATGGCTTCGGCGACGCTCTCAGGAGTCCTGCGGCCGTCTCCGGCCTCGACCAGCGTGCCCGCGATTATCCTTACCATGTTGTACAGGAATCCGTCCCCTGTTATCTCAATGATCACAGACCTGTCTCCCTCGTCCTGACGGTCGACTCCCTCGGCGTCCCGCCCGCCGTCTCAAAACACTTGAAATCGTGAGTGCCTGTAATGCATGCGGCGGCCTTTCTCATCAGATCCGCATCGAGGTCCTCCGCTCCGGGATACTGATAGGCGCGGTTCCTGATGAATATGTCGCCCGTCCTGTCGATGACGTATATATATGTCTTCCCTTTGCACGAATACCTCGCGTGAAACCCGTCATCCATGACCTCTGCCGAGAGTATCCTTATGTCGCCGGGCGCTCCGCACCTGCCGGCTCCCCCGGCGCCGAATCTCCTGTTCATCACCTCGGGCAGCTTCTCCACCGGCATGGGCGAGTTCCACTCAAAACTCGCGCACTGTCCGAGGGCGTGCACCCCCGAATCGGTGCGGCTCGTTCCGTGGATGTGGACGTCCTCGCCGGCGATGTATCTGAGCACATGCTCGATCTCGCCCTGCACGGTCCTCACTTCAGGCTGTATCTGCCAGCCCGAGAAGTTCGTGCCGTCGTATTCTATTTTTATCAGTACATTTTTTCCCAATAGCTTTCGCTGCCTCCCATCCGGAAAGACCGGTCGGCATATCGAAGAAGGATATACCCTCATGCCTATAACTCAAACATCAGCAGGTCGCCTGTGTTCCACAGGAAGAGGAAGTATACCGTCACCGCGGCGCATGCGGCCGGCATCATCGCGTTCCTGTCCTTTATGCTGCCCCTCCGGCCGGCTATGAGGATCGCCGAGTACGCGGCAAAGAGCAGGGTCGTCAGTATGAATATCGCGGCGACGCCCGTCCTTCCGGTAACAAGGCCGATGCAGCCGAAGAATTTTATGTCAGCCCCTCCTATGGAGCCCGCGCCGAAAAGCAGGTTCCCGAGCAGAAGTATCGTCAGGGATATCCCCAGTCCGAGCGCAGCGCCCGCGGCCGGCTCCCACCACTTCTCGTGAAAATCCGCGAAAGCGACGGCGGATATGGCCAGCATGATGCAGAACTGGTCCGGCACCACTTTGTAGAGCTGGTCCGATATGGCCATCAGAAGGACAATGAAAAGCACGCAGAGCGCCGGGATCTCAAAGGACAGGCCGGAGCCCCTTATTGCCATATAAATGCCGCATATCGCAAAATAGCCCGTAAATGCATACTTCCACGGCGAGCTCGGGAGTCTCTGCCTGCCCATGCTGTCGGCTTCGAGCAGTCCGGGCGGCAGGACCTTTCTGTCCTCTTCGAAGCGGCCGGCTCTGATGTCCTCTTCGCTGTAATCCTCGAACCATCTCGCCGGCGCCCTGTTGAACAGAACAACGCTGCCGTTCCCGAAGATAACAGCGAGTACGACAGCGACGATCATTCTTATCAGCAGAGCGACACTGAATTCCACGTCTGTTACCCGGCGGGCTATGTCCAGCTGTTTTCACCGTCCGCGCCGCATGTCTCCTTATACTCTCCGAGGCAGTGATCGAAGAATGCCCTGAGGTCTTCGAATACAGTCTCGCGGTCGGTCTCGTTCAGTATCTCGTGCCTGTCGCCCTCGTAAAGGCGGATATCCACCTTACAAGGCGAATTCTCTGCATATACCATATATGCCTTTCTGACGCCCTCTCCCCAGTTTCCTACAGGGTCCTCGGCTCCCGATGTAATGAGAAGAGGCATGCCTTCAGGCAGGTTCTTCATCCTTCCGGTATCGTGGGCCTTCTGCATCCCGGCAAACATGTGGAAATACGCGTTAGGCGTGAACCTGAACTGGTTCCACGGATTGGCGATATACTTGTCCACTATGTCGTTGTCCTTTGTCAGCCAGTCTGAAATGGTCCGGGCGTCAGGTATCTTTTTCAGATACTGGCCGAAGCTGATCATGTCGATCAGTTTGGCTCCTTTGCCCGTCTTTTTTGTTCCCATCAGTCTCGCAAGGGTCTTGCCCATCATCAGGACCGCGTTCGGCTGCCATCCCGTGCCCATCACGACCACGCCCGCCAGGCCTTTTGCATATTCGCAGCTTCCTCCCGGCTCCGTTATATACTGCCTGATAAGGAATGACCCCATGCTGTGGCCCAGCATCAGATACCCGACGCCCGGATATTTCTCCTGCATCATGGACCTCAGCCTGTGTATGTCCGAGATGATCCAGTCATTGCCGTTCTCGCCGAAAAACCCGTGATGCTCATCGGAGATTACGGACTCTCCGTGGCCCAGATGGTCTTCTCCGCACACCACGTAGCCGTGCCCGGTCAGAAATCTGGCGAACTCATCATATCTGTCGATGAATTCGACCATGCCGTGGATTATCTGAACGATGCCGACCGGTTCTCCGTCAGGCTCCCAGCTGATCGCATGTATCCTTGTCTTCCCGTCGGATGACGGATAGTAGAAATCTTTTTTCACCATTTTCAGTCCCTCGTCAAATCAACAGTATCAACAGTCTCATCATTGCGGCAACGCCGTTATGATCCGATGAGACTATTCTATCGAAGGAGCCACGCCTCCGGAGATCAATAGTCTCATCATTGCGGCAACGCCGGTATGATCTGATGAGACTATTATATACTATTTCACGCAATGAAAAACACCCCGCACTGTGAAGCGCAGGGTGCTGCCGGTCATCTTTGCGGATCTAGATGATCCCGCCTCTTCTGTGGTCATATTT
>CADBFL010000226.1:0-2750 GCA_902793875.1 uncultured Eubacteriales bacterium
CCTGCAGGATCTTGAGCGCTGCATGAAAAAGCTGCGGCAGTTCCATGAGCTTCGCCTGAAGGTCGGCCATTCCTTCGACCTGTTCGGACAGATAGATTATTACGAGAAACTCCGGGGCGGCAATCCGTCGATGTATAAGGACTACGCTCAGACCAGAGAGCATGTCTTCAGTCTGAAGCCATTCATCGACAGCTGCGAAAAGGACTTCTGCCTCTCGCACATAGATTCCGTGCCCGACAACTTTCTTTTTTATGAAACGGATGAGGGCGAGGCCCTTCAGCTCACAGACTGGGAATACGCGGGGATGCAGGATCCTCATGTGGATATCGCGATGTTCGCCATCTATGCGATGTATGACAAGGAAAAAGTCGACCGGCTTATCGACATCTACTTCGGCGATGAGGGCTGCGGCAGAGAAACAAGAGCCAAGCTGTACTGCTATGTGGCCGCGTGCGGACTTCTGTGGTCCAACTGGTGCGAATACAAGCACAGCCTGGGCGTCGAATACGGAGAATACAGTCTGAGGCAGTACCGGTACGCCAAGGACTATTACAGATATGCTCTTCAGCTCATTGAAGAGCAGCCATCCCGGTAATCAGGCAGACGGAGGTATTTATCTATGAACGAAACGGGAAAAGGCCGGGTCGACTGGATGGTCACCCTTATACCCTTTGTACTGATCGTTACGCTCGCAGCGTTGCTGTTCATTTTTCCCGAACAGTCGAATGAAGTCATCGGACAGGTAAGGTTTTTCTTCGGCGATACGGTCGGCCTGTACTACCTGGTGATGGGCCTGGGGGTGCTCATCGTATCTGCCGTCATGGCGTTTTCAAAATACGGCGATATCGTTCTGGGCGAGCCCTTCGAAAAGCCGAGATATTCTTTCTTTACATGGGGATGCATGATGTTCACGTGCGGACTGGCCGCGGACATCCTGTTCTATTCCTTTGCTGAATGGGTGATGTACGCTTCCAACCCTCACATCGCAGAGCTCGGACCGGTTTCGGAGTGGGCGGGAGTGTTCCCGCTCTTCCACTGGAGCTTTATCCCCTGGGCGTTCTACCTCGTTCTTGCCGTCGCCTTCGGCTTCATGCTGCACGTAAGAAAGAGACCGCGTCAGAGGTACTCCGAGGCCTGCAGGCCGCTGATCGGAAAGCATGCGGACGGGTTTGCCGGCAGGGTGATCGACCTCTTCGCTCTCTTCGCTCTTCTGGCAGGGACCGCGACCACTTTCAGCGTCGCCACCCCTCTCATGGCGGGCATAATCATAAAGCTTTTCCATATACAGGTAAGCCGCACGGCCGTGACGATAATCATTCTTCTCGTGACCTGCGCTGTGTACACCTATGCAGTGCTGCACGGATTCAAGGGGATCGGCATACTGGCGAAGACCTGCATATATCTTTTCTTCGGACTGCTGCTGATCGTGCTGGTCTTCGGCGGCCAGGGGAGATTCATCCTGGAGAACGGCTTCCAGTCCTTCGGAAAGATGGTGCAGAATTTCATAGGTCTTTCCACGTATACGGATCCGGTCAGGAACAATAACTTCCCGCAGGACTGGACCATATACTACTGGGCCTACTGGATGGTCTGGTGCATCGCCGCGCCGTTCTTCATCGGCAACATTTCCAGGGGCAGGACGATCCGTCAGGTGGTCTGCGGCGGATATCTGTTCGGAGTAGGTTCAACGATAATCAGCTTCATTGTTCTCGGTAATTATTCTCTGGGACTGCAGACTTCCGGCTCAGCGGACTTTATCGCACTGTATGAGAAGTCCGGCGACCTGTACGAACTGATACTCAATATAATAGATACCATGCCGTGCAGCACCCTGATACTGCTGCTGGTGATAGTAACGATGATCACGTTCTACGCCACGTCGTTCGACTCCATCGCCTACACCGCGGCATGCTACAGCTATAAGAATCTCGGAGAGGACGAGATGCCGCACCATGCGATCGAGCTGCTCTGGTGCATACTGCTGATCGTGCTGCCGGTGGGACTGGTGTTCTCCGAGAGTTCAATGAACAACATACAGTCTGTCAGCATCATATCCGCTTTCCCTATCGGGATAATAATGATACTGATGATCTGGAGCTTTTTTAAAGACGCAAAACAGTACCGTTCTGAAGGAGGTAAAGCATGTCAAGAGAAGAAATAATGCAGAAAGCCGTTGATTCTATCCTCGAAGTCGATGAGGACATGGCGTCAGAGGCTCTCGCAGAAGGAAAGGCCGAAGGGATAAGCTCCGTCGAGATGCTTCAGGAGGGCTTTGCGAAAGGACTTGAAGAGCTCGGTGACATGTTTGCTTCAGGGGACGTCTTCCTTCCCGAGCTCATTTTCGCGGGAGAGGTCATGTCGGTAGTATCCGAAGCGGTCGATGAGGAAATGGCTGCCGGTGCTGCCTCTGCAGACAAGATCGGGACCATCGTGATCGGCACGGTCGAAGGCGACGTCCACGATATCGGAAAGGGCATCTGCGTGTCCATGCTCAGGGCGAATGGGTTTGAGGTGCATGACCTCGGCAAGGAAGTCCCTGCCTCGGATTTCGTAGACAAGGCAGTCGAGACCGGCGCGGACATAATCGCGTCCAGCGCTCTTCTCACCACCACGATGCCCGTCCAGCAGGAGATAGAAGACCTGCTTGAGCAGCGCGGTCTGAAGGGAAAGATAAAGACGATGGTCGGCGGCGCTCCGGTAACGCCTGAGTGGGCCGAAAAAATAGGCGCGACAGCTTATTCGGAAGATGC
>CADBFL010000226.1:2812-5433 GCA_902793875.1 uncultured Eubacteriales bacterium
GGGGAAGGCCGCAGACTCAGGCCTGTATCCCTTGACACGCCGAAGCCTCTGGTGAGCGTCAACGGAACGAGGCTGATAGATACACAGATAAACGCGCTGAAGCATAACGGGATACACGAGATATATATCGTATCCGGATACAAGAAGGAACAGTTCCACGAAGCATACGAAGATGACCCGGATATAACGGTCCTTGAAAACCCGTATTATCTTCAGGGAAACAACATAACTTCGCTTTATATGGCAAGGGAGCACCTTCCCGGAGCCTTTGTCCTTGAGGGGGATCTTCGGATAATGAATGAAGATATCCTTTACGGAAGGACGGAGAAGTCGGGCTATTGCGCGACCTGGATGCAGGAGGCCCCGGAGTGGGCTCTCAAGGTCGAAAACGGCCGGATCCGCTCCTGCAACATAGGCGGCGGCACAGATGCTTACCGCCTCTGGGGCATATCGATGTGGACGGAGGAGGACGGCTTAAAACTGTCAGAGCTCGTGCGCAGGCAGTTCGAAGACAGCAGAGACTGGTCTTTATACTGGGATCAGCTGGCGCTGTCCCTGTACATCGATCAGTTCGATCTCGGCATAAGGGAGGTCGGTACCGGAGATATCACTGAGATCGATTCGTTCGACGAGCTCACCGGGATCGATCCGAGCTATAAAAATTACCATCAGGAGGAGAAAATACGATGAACTGGTTCCGCAAACCGATGATCTTTACAGATGAACAGATGCAGCAGATACACGAGGCGTCTCTCGAGCTGCTGAAAACCAAAGGAGTTGTTTTCAGATCTGAAGAAGCCAGACAGGCCCTGGCAGACAAAGGCGCGAAGACAGACGGCGAGACCGTTTTTATTCCGGAGTCTCTTGTAAGCGACTGCCTGTCTAAAGTGCCTTCGGAATTCAGGGTCGACGCCGTCGATCCGGCAAATGCCGTTCAGATCGGCGGGGACCTTGTCATCCATCCGGCCGGCGGCGAGGTCTTCATAAAGGACGCGGATGACACGCGTCTCAGCTCTGCGACCATACAGCAGTTCTCAGACCTTCAGAAGATCTATCAGGCCTGCCCTAACATAAACATGACGGGATATCAGCCGCTTTCTCCGGATGATGTCCCTCTGCAGACAAGAGGCCTTCATTGTCTTTATGAGACCATGCTGTATACCAGCAAGCCGTGGCTCGCGCCGATGGACTATGTGAGCGGCGCCGACAAGCGCAGGGAGCTTCACATGTACGAGATCGTCTTCGGCGAGGAGTATGTCAGAAACCATTATCTGACCTGGAGCATCGTCACTCCCGAAAGCCCGCTGATATTCAGTCAGTTTTCGTGCGAATCCATTATGGAATTTGCCATGCTTAACCAGCCCGTGGCTCTTGTTTCCGCTCCTATGTCCGGCATAACGGGGCCTATTCATCTCATGGGCACGATAGTCCTCGCCAATACGGAGACTCTTGCGGGTCTCTGCCTGGCACAGTGCGTGAATCCCGGAGTTCCCGTGCTTCCGTCCGCTTCGCTGACGTACGGGAACATGCGTCTTGCCACATGGGAGTGCGCCAGCCCGGACTCTGCACTGATGCTTGCAGGCGCAGTTCAGATGTATAAGGACTTCTATCATCTCCCTGCAAGGGCGCAAACCGGAGTGACAAGTTCGAAGTGCCTGGATTATCAGGCCGGATATGAGACGATGCAGAGCCTGCTGCTGACGGCCCTCATGGATGTGGATGTCACCAGCCAGTCTGCGGGGTCTCTCGAGAATCTCATGACCATCTCGTTTGAAAAGACGATCATCGATGATGAGGTCATCGCCAGAGTCAGGAGGATCATAGCCGGGCTCCGCATAGACGAGGAAACCTTCAGCATGGATCTCATCAACGAGGTCGAGCACGGAGGGAGCTTCCTCATGCACAAGTCGACTCTGAAGAATTACAGAAAGAGCGGCTGGCAGCCTTCAGTATCCGACTGGAACAGCTACGAAGTGTGGGCCAAATCAGAAGAGCCGGATATCGAGAAGCGCGCTGCGCTCAAGGCAAAAGAGATCATCGAAAGCGCGGAGCCGCTGCTCGATCCGTCGGTCGCTGAGGATCTGCGCGAATACATAAGTTCTTGCGAATAAAATGAGACCGGAGGTGCAGTACAGATGAGGATCAACATGCAGGAATGGGCTGACGGGATAATTGCAGCCGAAGACGTAAAGAATCTGCCGGTATTATATTTTCCGGTGCTGAAGAATATCGGGATGTCCGTCCCGGACTCTGTCAACGACCCTGTCAATATAGCGCGGGTGATGAAAGAGGTAATAGATGAATACCCGGATACCATCGCCGCCATAACCGGAATGGACCTGACGGTCGATGCAGAAGCATTCGGCGCTCAGGTCAACTTCAGCGATAAGCAGGCCCCGAATGTCGTCGGACACATTCTTGAAGGCGCTGCCGGCATCGCGGAGCTCGAGGTGCCCGATGTAAGCGCCGGACGGGTGAAGATCTACTCTCAGGCCTGCATCGAAGCAGAGAAGCTCATAAATGACCGCCCTGTGTTCGGCGGGATGCTCGGTCCTTTTTCGCTGGCCGCGAACCTGCTCGATATCAATCAGTGCATGCTGATGACACTGAAAGATAAGGAT
>CADBFL010000227.1 GCA_902793875.1 uncultured Eubacteriales bacterium
CGAGTATCTCTCCGACGACTCCGACCCTCGGCTTGACCATGTCCTCGTGTATCGGAAGAGCGTCGAAGTCCGCGACGATGGCATTCAGGTTCCTGATGAATGTCTTCCTGCTGAGATCGGTGCAGTTGTCGATTATCCGGTCGAACCATGAGTCCATCAGAGCCTGCGCCGATCCTTTTTCTGTCTCGTACGGCCTCACTCTGTACAGGCACTTCATCATCAGGTCGCCGTACAGCGATGCGAAGACCATCTTTCTGAGAAGGCTTACCGTGAGCCTGAAGCCCGGGTTTTTTTCGAGCCCGACCATGTTGAAGGATATGACAGGCACCTGCTCCATCCCGAGGTCCTTGAGGGCCTTTCTCAGAAGAGCGACGTAGTTGCTCGCCCTGCAGCCGCCTCCGGTCTGCGACATGAATACGGCGGTCCTGTCGAGATCATACTCGCCCGACTTGAGCGCGTATATGATCTGGCCGAGCGTGACTATCGTAGGATAGCATGCGTCGTTATTCACGTATCTCAGGCCTTCTTCTTCGGATTCCTTCGTCACCGCAGGCAGAAGCACGCCGTTGTAGCCCGCCTTGCGGAGTATCGGCTCGAAATACTGGAAGTGCAGCGGAGACATCTGAGGTATCAGGAGAGTATATCCGTCCATCTTCATCTTTTTGGTGAATATCTCTCTTACATACGGGATGTTGATCCTGTTCGGCTTCGTTCCGAGCTTTTCCCTTTCATCGAGCGCGGCCTTGAGGGATCTTATCCTTATCTTTGCGGCGCCGAGATTGGCTCCCTCGTCTATCTTCAGCACCGTATAGAGCTTGTTGTTCTGCTGCAGCAGCTCGTCGACCTCATCGGTCGTGACCGCGTCCAGACCGCAGCCGAATGAATTGAGCTGGATCACCTCTATGTCGTCATTCTGGCCCGCGAATATCGCCGCCTTGTAGAGCCTTGAGTGATATACCCACTGGTCCAGTATGCGCACGGGTCTTGCCGTGCTTATCCTCGAGCTCACGGAGTCTTCCGAAAGAACGACCATTCCCTGCTGGTTTATGAGATCATCTATGCCGTGGTTGATCTCAGGGTCCACATGATAAGGTCTGCCGGAAAGGATTATCCCCTTCCTGCCGTGCTCTCTCATGTATTTTATCGCTTCGCTTCCGGCTTTCGAGACCCTGTTTCTGTAATCCTTCTGTGCCTTCCTGCCGGCTGCAAGAGCATGCGTGATCTCGGTAGTGTCTGTATCCAGATCAAAGAGGCTGTATTCGCGCTCGTCCTTTCCGAGGTGATAGCTCTCGACTACGTTTTCGGCATTGCTGACATCGACACGGCGCGTGCCGCAGAAGAATTTAGTCATCTCGCGCACGAATCTGTCGTCGTTGTCGTACGGCACGAACGGATGATAGAACTCCACGTCATTGTCGTAGAAGTAATCAGCCATGTTTTTGTCTATTACCTCCGGATACGTCGCAACGACCGGGCAGTTGTAGTGGTTAGGCGCAGTCCTGTCCTCGACGGCCTCGTAGTTTATGGAAGGATAGAATATCCTCTTCACCCCGTTTTCGACGAGCCACTTTATGTGCCCGTGCACGACCTTGGCCGGATAGCAGGCGGTATCCGAAGATATCGTATCCATTCCGTTCTGGTACATCTCCTTGCTGGTCGGAGGGCTCAGGACGATGCTGAATCCGAGATGCGTGAAGAATGCGTGCCAGAACGGGTAGTTCTCGTACATGTTGAGGACTCTCGGTATCCCGATGACTCCCCTTTTCGCGTCTTTTTCGCTGAGGACCGGTCTTTCGAAGAGCAGCTTCGCCTTCGTCCTGTAAAGATTAGGCAGATCCGATTTCTTCGATGATATGCCCGCTCCCTTTTCACACCTGTTGCCGGTGATGTATCTGCTGCCGTCGGCAAACCTTGAGATCGTAAGCAGGCAGTTGTTCCCGCAGCCTCCGCACCTTGCGTTCGATGTCGTTACGGAAAAACCGTCGACCTTTTCGAGCGGAAGCACGGAAGAGCGGTCGCCTTCCCTGTAGTCGTCGCAGGCGATTATAGCGGCGCCGAAAGCTCCCATGAGTCCGGAGATGTCGGGCCTGATGACATCCTTGTCGAGTATTATCTCAAGGCTCCTCAAAACAGCCTCGTTGAGGAAGGTGCCTCCCTGCACGACGACGTTCGGTCCGGTGTCGGATGTGTTCCTGAGCTTGATGACCTTATAGAGGGCGTTCTTGATGACCGAATATGAAAGGCCGGCCGAGATATCCGCTATGGACGAGCCTTCCTTCTGGGCCTGCTTGACCTTGGAATTCATGAAGACCGTGCACCTCGTGCCCAGATCGACAGGTTTCTGCGACTTAAGGGCCTCTTCGGCGAATTCGGGAACGCTCATGCTGACGGATTTCGCATAGGTCTCGATAAAAGAGCCGCATCCGGACGAGCAGGCCTCGTTCAGCATTATGCTGCTGATCGCGCCGTCGTGTATCTGCATGCATTTCATGTCCTGGCCGCCTATGTCCAGTATGAAGCTGACCTCAGGCATGAACTGCTTCGCGGCCTTGTAGTGGGCCATGGTCTCGATCTCTCCGCCGTCGATCCTGTACGCGGCCTGGACGAGTCCCTCGCCGTAGCCCGTAACGACTGATCTTCCGATATACGCATCGTCCGGCAGTCCGGAATAGATCTCCTTCAGGACCTGCCTCACCACCTCGAGCGGATCGCCTTCGTTGTTGCTGTAATGCTCGTAGAT
>CADBFL010000228.1 GCA_902793875.1 uncultured Eubacteriales bacterium
GGCCCGCCGAGCGCAGTCACGTAGTTGGACAGCGCGTCTACCCATACGTACATTACGTGCTTCGGATCGTTCGGCACAGGGATGCCCCAGTCGAAGGATGTGCGGGATACGCAGAGATCCTCCATGCCCTGTTCGACGAAGGCCACCATTTCGTTGCGCCTGGTCTCAGGCACCAGGAAGTCCGGGTTCTCCCTGAAGAGCTCGAGCAGCCTGTCGGCGTACTTCGACATTTTGAAGAAGTATGCCTCTTCGCTCGCCTTCGTGACCGGTCTGCCGCAGTCAGGGCAGCAGCCGTCCGCCAGCTGCGACTCGGTCCAGAACGCCTCGCATTCCTTGCAGTAGAGCCCTTCGTATGTCCCGAGGTAGATGTCGCCCTTGGCGTACATCCTGTTCCAGATCTCCTGGACTCTCTCCATGTGCCTCGGCTGCGTGGTCCTGATGAAGTCGTCGTAGCTGATCTCCATTGTCTCCCACAGCTTAAGTATTCCGTCAACGATCTCATCGACGTACTCCTGCGGAGTGACGCCCTTTTCGATCGCCTTTGTCTGTATCTTCTGGCCGTGCTCGTCTGTCCCCGTCAGGAACATGACGTCGTAGCCCTGCAGTCTCTTGAAGCGCGCCATGGCGTCCGCCATGACCGTGCAGTATGTATGTCCGATATGCAGATTCGAACTCGGATAGTAGATAGGTGTAGAAATGTAATATGTCCCTTTGTTTTCCATGTTTTACCTTCCCCGCTCGAATGAGAGCGTCTAATAAAAAACCAACATTATGATTGTACCACAAGCAGCCTGCTGTGTCATTTGCAATTGCTTTCCATCATGCCCTCGCAGTGGACCGCCTCGAGCCTTTCGCCTGCAGCCGTCCTGGCGATGATGAGCTTAATGAGCCTGTCGAGTCCGGAGCCCTCGGTGTAGTCCGCCGCCCCGATGTATCGTATCCTGTTTTCGGCGAGCATCCTGAGGACCCTGTCCTTGTTTCCGGTGTCCGGATCATATACG
This sequence comes from uncultured Eubacteriales bacterium, assembly GCA_902793875.1. GTDB lineage: Bacteria > Bacillota > Clostridia > Peptostreptococcales > Anaerovoracaceae > Crickella. The sequence continues at coordinate 1,002 of CADBFL010000228.1, forward strand.
CCGACGGAATAGCCTCCGTATGAGTTGACCAGCTTCATGCACGGTATGTCAGTCTCGCTGTCACCGATATACACCATGTTGCGGAACGGTATCCTTATGTCCTCGGGCGCGAAGGAGTCGTTGACCGCGTTGTCGTTCACATCGAGCACTCCCTTTGAGATGCGGAAGAGGAACTGCGTCTTTCCCGTGTAATTGACTACCTGAGCGGGCCAGATCGCCACGCCGTCTTCATCGTAGCAGAAAGAGCTCGCATATATCTTTTCGAACTCTCCCGCCACGCAGGTGCCCTCGATCATCTCCCGGAGTCCGGAAGAAAGTATGTAATGCTCGACGATCACGCCCTCGGCTTCTCCGTATTCCCTGACCCTCGGGAACCACTCCCTGACGCCCGGATACAGCTTGACCTTCGCGCCGTAGCTTTCGAGCATGTCCTTCCTGAAGATCTCCTTGCCGCGGGCCTTCCTGAGCATCAGGAACATCCACGCGAGCGTCGGATCCATGTCCCGTTCGGCTGCAAGCGCGTTCGACTCGGCCCAGAATCTGTCCTGGTCCTCATAGTCTATGGCCTGCAGGTAACCCTGCGCCTGCATGTTGTCGGGCGAGAGGGTCTTGTCGAAGTCATAGCATATGGCCATCACCGGCCTGTCTTCCTTTGTCTTTCTTTCGTACTTTTGCATGCTGCTCCTTTGCTGCATCCCGTTTCTTTCAGTAAGCCGTATTATTTTACCACAACAGGGCCGGATATGAGGGCAAAAAAACGCACCGGATTCTGTCCGGTGCGCGCGTTTCTGATATCCGGCTTATTCCGGGATCACAGTTTGTCCCGGTTTTTACCTTGCCTCGACCAGCTCGATCGCAAAGTTGAGCGCCTTGTCCGCCATCTGATGGTTGCAGTCGAATGTGACAGTCTTGTCATCGATGGCCGTAACCACTGCGTCGAAAGGTCTTCCGAGAGTATCCTGGAGCATCACCTGGTCTCCGACCTCGAGGTCTTCAGACCCGGCGACCGTGTCTCTGTCGACCGTGATCACGAGCATGTCCTGATGATGGCCGTAGGCGTCTTCAGGCTCGAGATGCACCTCGATCTTTTCGCCCGGCTCGAGCTCAGCCACCGCGCGGTCAAAGCCCTTTATCATCTGGCCGATGCCGCATACGAATTCCAGAGGGACTCCCCTCTCATAGCTCGACTCGAACTGCTCTCCGTCATCGAAGGTTCCGACATAGTGGACTTTCACAGTCTTTCCTACGTTCTTCCCCTCGAAGAGATACTGAGGCTCGCCGCATCCCGGGCATCCCGAGCAGCCGCCCGCATCGGCGCATCCGCCGCATCCCGCCTCATCGTGATGATGCTCATGACCGTGATCATGACCGTGTTCGTGGTGGTGGTCGCAGTTGACGCCTGTATCGGTGAGTTCGCCCCTGAGCCACGCTTCTACCGCCGCATCGGCGCTGCCTTCGGCTCCGGCGCATATCTGCAGTCCCGCAGCGGTAAGAGCATCCTTGGCGCCCTGTCCCATGCCTCCGCAGATCAGGGCATCTACGCCCCTGTCAGCGAGCAGATCAGCGAGCGCTTCGTGTCCCGTGCCGTTCGTGTCCATGATGCTGCCGGATACGATCTTTCCGTCCTCGACTTCATAGATCTTGAATTTTTCCGTATGTCCGAAATGCTGGAAAACATTTCCGTCTTCGTATGTTACCGCGATTCTC
>CADBFL010000229.1 GCA_902793875.1 uncultured Eubacteriales bacterium
ATGATGCATGCGCATATCGCGAGCCACAGCAGATGTCTCCATGTAAACACAGCCCTCTTCTACCCCTTCTTTTTCAGTCTGTTTATGTCGTAAAACCATATCCACGACAGCTTCATGTTGAGCTTCATCAGCAGCCAGGACACCGCGTATCCCACCGCGAAAATGCCCGCAGCGCACACGATTTTGAAGAGCATCGAAGTGTTCTCAAAATCGAGGAACGAATACGGCGCCAGTTCGCTCGGAAGCTTCCCTGTTCCGAACAGCATCGACATCACAGTGCCGTAGACGGCTATGATCAGCGTTCCCTTCAGAGGGTCCTCCGGTCTCGGCCTGCCTATCGGCGCGTCGTTCAGAATGAAGCTCAGGACCGTCGTCACCGGGATCACGAGGTGCATCATGAACCCCGGATATGATGTCAGATCCGGCCGGTCCGGCACCAGCGGCGTCAGTCCGACCATCACCACAGCGAATATCACCGATTCCGTCGCAGCGGATGACAGCCTCAGAAAGTACGCCGGCCTGTTCGTGACCTCGGTCTCTTTTGCAGCCTCCATGATGCAGATGATCCCGAATATCAGGGAAACGGCCGACGTGAAGATCGTGCCCCAGAAGGTCATGTAGCGAAGCCTGTCGAACAGAGCGTTGTTGAAAATGAACCTGGAGTACAGCACCGCTGTCGTCCCGCATGCAGTAATAAAAAAGCATAAAAGCGCGTTCACTCTCTTCTTGAATATGTAGCGCTTTCTGAAGCGTTCGGCAAATTCGTCTAATTCTTTCTCGGAGATCTTAGTGCTCTGCGCCATCAGTACTTCATTTTACTTTTTTTCTGCGTCTTAAGACTATCGCTCCGAGCATCCCGGCGGACGCGAGCATCAGCGCCGCAGGGCCTGCGATGTCGTTCGTATCGCCTGTCGCCGCGCCTTTGGTCTTCGTATCCTTGTACGCCAGCATGTACGTCGAGAAGCCGTCGGATGAATAGTAGATCCTGTCCGATGAAGTCGAGGCAAGCGTCGATACATGTCCCTTATGGCAGCGGAGCATGTAGAACACCCTGCCGTCCTTTCTGAGATCGCGCGGCACTTCGGTCACAAGCTCGACAGGCACAGCTGTGTCGTGTATCTGAGTAACTCCGAAGCCCGTCACATCCTTGAAGAGGGATATGTCCATCCACCTTGCAGGAGTGAGCCCGAGCTTCTTCGCCGCATCTTCGAGCTTCGCCCTGTCAGCGGACGGTACCGAGCCCTTTCCGAAGCCCGCGACATCGATCCATATCATTGCTCCGGCTCCGTCCTTCACGGCCTGCCATTCCTTGTCTGTGAGGAGACGACGCGCGATCTTTTCGAGATTGGTCGCCGTGGTCCTCGGCGGATCGTTCCTGTTTATCGACTCTCCGATGATCCTGCTTCCTTCGTACACCGGCCTGATGACGAAATCCGCAGGCACGTACGTCACATCGTAGTTGCCGGTAGCCTTTATGGATTTTGCCTTTATCCTGTAAGTGCCTGCCTTCTCGCCCGGATCGCGCTTGAGCGCGACCTTTATGAGCTTTTCTTCGCCCTTTACGACTCCGGCAAGCTTATATGTCAGTTTCGGGTCCTTCTTTCCGTACTTCTTGCTCTTAGGATCCGCCTTTATCGTCAGCGGAGCTTTCGTGATCTTCACCGTCTTGCTGCCCGCGATCTTGTCGACGGTCTCGTAGTGATCGCTCAGCACGATATAGTAGTAGACCGTGTGCTCCGACACGTTCTTGTATGCAGGATTGTCCTTAGAGCCCGCTGTCTTGTAGTTCTCGGCGGTCAGCTCTTCCTTGTCCGAGTAGTAGACGGTCGCTTCGGCCTTTTGGCCGCCTGATCCGAAGAACGACTTCAGAAGGTCGAGCAGGTTCTTATCCTCCACATCGACTGTTATGGAATGCTTCTTTCCGTCATATCTGCCATCGTATCCGCTCACCGTAATGGTAGCGTTCGCTTTGGTGATGGTATATTTCCCCGGCACAACGGTCGCATTATAGTTCGGATTGCCGCAGCTTGCATTTATTGTATATTCTCCCGGCTCAGCCGTCTTCGACGCGGTCGTCGTGAGCGTCACTTTGAGATCATCGCCCTCCACATAATCCCCGCTCACCTTGTATGTGAGCTTTGCAAGATCATGTTTGTACTGGCTGGTCTTGTCGTCCGGGGTGATCTTTATATCCGCCGGTGTTATCGTTGCTGTTGTCGTCTGCTGTCCTGCCCCCAGCGTATAGTTGCTGTCATACGGTGCTTTGATAGCCGTATCCGGATCGGTTATGGATATGTTCACGGTCTTGCCCGTTCCGGCGTTCTCATCCGCGAATTCGCCGGTGAACTTGCTATCATCAAGCTCCGGTCTATCATTGCCCACTACGTTGCCGAGCTTCACTCCCGTGAAGTCGAGCTTGGCGTCTTTCTTTCCGTCATAGGTCTTGTCATTGGCGGTGATGCCCTCGAACAGCAGCCATCTTTTCGTGACAGTTCCCTGCGCTATCTTCTGGCTTTCATCTGTATCTATTGAATAGTTGCCGGCATCTTTGCCGCCGAGACTGAGATTCGAGATCGCTGCATCCTTATCCGTTCCGGCATTTATGTCCCCATACGTGCCCGTTCCCGAAACAGTGAGCACATCGCCCTCTTCTTTCCCGTCAAACACGGCCTGATCCGTTTTGAGATCCGCGATGTTAGCCGTGACATCGCCTGCTTTGGTGCTTGCTGTATAGTTGCCGGCATCCGGTCCGGTCAGACGGAATGTGACAGTGACATTCTTGTCTTTCCCGGCGTTCTTGTCATCAAAACTGCCTGATGCGGAATCAGTTTCAAGCCCGAATTGGTCACCTGTGGCACCTCCTGAAAAACTCACATTGCTCACATCGACTTTTGCATCTGTGCCTCCGTCGTATGTCTTGTCTGACGCCGTTACACCTGTGATCGTGAGCGGCTTTTTACTGATGCTTGCCGTAGTTTCGGTCTGGTTGCCCTCCTCAGCAAGCGCATAGTTGCCGGCGGCGGTGCCTGTAAGAGTAAGTCCGCTGATAGTAACAGTCTTGTCCTCCGCTGCGGTCTTGTCGCTGAACGCGCCGGTCCCGCTGACGCTGAGCTCATCCCCGTCTGCTTTGCCGCTGATT
>CADBFL010000230.1 GCA_902793875.1 uncultured Eubacteriales bacterium
CGACAGAGTCGAGTTCCACATAGGCGTGTCCGTATACTTTCTGGCCGACTCGCTCGAATTCCTGGCGTCGAGGAACGGATACAGGAGGAGCTGGAAGAGAGGCTTCGCTCCGCACCCGCGGTCTCGCGCCATCAGGCAGGTCGTGACAGTCAGCATCCCGCCGGCGCTTCCTCCGCCTATACCTATCCTGTCAGGATCTATGCCGAGTTCTTCCGCGTGCTCAATCAGCCAGATGAAGGCCGCGTAGCAGTCCTCCTGCTGGCACGGGAAGGTGTGCTCAGGCGCAAGCCTGTATTCTACGAACGCCGTTACGCAGCCCGCGCCCTTCGAGTAAGCAACAGAATGCCTGTAATGGCATGAGGCTCCGCCGAACACGAAGCCCCCTCCGTGTATGTTCAGAAAGCACGGCGCCGGACGCTCGATGCCTGCAGGCTCGAACAGCTTCAGTTCGATCTCTCCGCCCTCGTATCCGGGGATCATCACTGACCTTATGTTTATCGACGGGTCTTTGTACAGCGACTTCGGCATGCGGTAAAACCTGTTCGCCAGAGCGATCGCCCTTTTTTCTATCACCGGCGTGAACACGTTCAGCGGAAAGAATTCACTGCTGATCGGATATTTCTTTTTCATTGAAGATTTCCCTCTTCCGAACCGTCTGCATCATCCGGACCATCCGGGATAATTTCTTTTTCTGTTTTTAACTCGAACTCCACTTCACTGCCTTCGCGCGTCACCTCTTCAACAACAGGCGCATCATGATGCACCGCAGCAGGCTCCTCATAGCCGGTCTGCGGCATCTCGATACCTGCCTGCGAAGCCAGATGATCGACTGCGTGCTTGTTGTTTTTATAAAAAGCGAACAGACACGCGCAGGCGATGATCAGCCCGATCAGCGTCGTTGAAAGATCGTCCCTGTCCAGGAAGGAGTTCTTCAGTATCCCGCCGGTCACCCCCAGCATCGTCTCGACTGAGAACGCCAGCATTATCCCTCCCGCAATGAACCAGCCTGTCCCCTTCGGATCAAAGAACTGCTTGATGACATACACCGCGGCAAAAACCAGCCCGAAGAGCAGCGTGCCCGCCGCCGATGACAGGCTGTCCGAGTCCACCGCCGAAGCGGCTATGATTGCGCCGGCTATCAGCCAGCCTATCCCTTTTGATGTGAATCTCATGAACGCACCGTTTCCTTTTTACTCATTTATTGTTATGTTTTTCTCTTTGTTTATCTTTGCCCCTGCGCGCCGCATTGCACTTTCTCATCATGAACCCGATCAGCCAGGTAATGGCGCAGGCGATCGCGAATATGGCGATGCCGACCGGATATCCCCACTTCAGGAACGAATACCAGTCGTTCGTATCAGGCCACTCGCCTATGCCGTTGATGATATTGTTGAGAAGATAACACGTTCCGTATGCCAGCGTCGGTATGACCGCCAGCAAGTTGTCCCTCGCGGTGTATGCGGCGTCCGAGAGAAAGATGATCTCGGCGACAGCCGCAAGCGGCACCAGGAGATGGAAGAAAAAGTTCGCTCCCGTCAGCATCATCGGGTATCCGTACAGCGGGCCAAGGAATATCATGACTACGGTGAATGTCAGTCCGACCGCCGCGGCCGCGATATATTTCAGAGTTTCGACCTTCTTAAGGCCTTCTCCGCCCTTTCCGGACATGACCAGCCATATGACGGCCGCCGTCCCGGCGAGCAGGTTCGAGAGCACCGTAAAGAATCTCAGGTTGCTGAGTCCCGGCTCCGCAAGCATGCTCTGGCCGTACAGCGTCATTGTGATCCACGAGCCGAAGGCTGCTGCCGCAATGCAGATATTTACGATCCTCCTCGTTTTCTTTTTCTTTTCCTTTACCGTATTTCCGTCCACCGGTCTTTTCCCCTTTCGCACGCCGGCTCGATCCTCTGTCCGTCTCCGGCGTCCCGGTCTTTTTCGCTTCCTCAGACTCTGACCTTACGCTCTTACTTCAGCGTGTCGAGCCACGCGCATATCTCCGGACGGTTCGCATCGGCGCTGAACAGCTTAGCCCCGGCGATCTCGCCCTTCATCAGAGGCTGCAGCGTTCCCGGCGCCTTTGTTATGTCGCTCCCGCCCGATGTGGCGAAAAGACCGACCTTCTTGCCCGTGAAGTCGTAGCTCTTTACGAAGGACTCGATGATGTTCGGAGCGGTGAAATACCAGATCGGGAATCCTATCAGGATCAGATCGTAGTCATCGAAGTTCTCCACTCTGCCTTCGATCGGAACTTCCTTCTTTCCGAGTTTTTCCTTGTTGCATCTCGCGAGCGGGTTCGTCCATCTGATGTCCGCTTCGCTGTACGGCTCGACCGGCTTTATCTCAAACAGATCGGCCCCGGCTGCCTCCGCCACCCTCTTTGCAAGCGAGCGAGTGTATCCGCCCGCGCTGAAATATGCTGTCAGTATCTTCATCGCGCTGCCTCCTTCACATCCGGTCATTATCGATTTCCGTTTTCTTTCAGTCTTTCCGCTGCCCTGCAGGGAACGCTTTTCACATCCTACGCCTCTAGTATACAACAGCGCGGTCCGCTTCGCTATTTCCGGGGCAACAAAAGCCCGGTCCGCCCGGACCGGGACATTGTCTGTCTACAGAGTCTTAGATTTCAGCGGCAGCCCGGTCCTATACCAGTTCGAGCGCCTGGCG
>CADBFL010000231.1 GCA_902793875.1 uncultured Eubacteriales bacterium
GGCCCGCATCGAAGCGGACATGCGAAGCGACCTCTTCGAAAAGTTCCAGGAGCTCTCATACGGCTACTACAGCCACAACAAGACCGGCCAGCTGATCTCTCGCATCACGACCGACCTCTTTGACATCGCGGAGTTCGCTCACCACTGTCCTGAGGAATACTTCATCGCGGCGGTCAAGATAGCCGTGGCGTTCGTCGTGCTCATCAGGGTCAACGTGCCGCTTACTCTGCTGCTCTTCGCCCTCATACCTCTGATGCTCTTTTTCGCTCTCAGGTACAGGGTCAGGCTGCGCAACGCCTTCAAGTGGCAGCGGAGCGAGCTGGGCGAGATCAATTCCCATGTCGAGGACAGCCTGCTGGGCATCAGGGTCTCGAAGTCCTTCGCGAACGAGGACGTCGAGGAGGAGCGTTTCGCCGAAGGAAACGAGCGCTTCCTGACCACCAAGAAGGTCAGCTACAAGACGATGGCGGGCTTTCGGAGCGTCACTAAATTCTTCGACGGACTCATGTACATCTCGGTGGTCTTCTTCGGCTCGATCGCCCTCATATACCATAAGATCACGGCCGGTGATTTCGTCGCCTACCTCATGTATGTGAGCGTGCTGCTCGAATCGATCAGACGCATCGTCGAATTCACCGAGCAGTTCCAGAAGGGAATCACAGGCATCGAGCGCTTTATCGAGATCATGGACGCCAATGTAGAAGTGGACGATCTTCCGGGCGCGGTCGACATGCCGGCTGATGTCAGGGGCGAGATCGAGTTCTGCGATGTGTCGTTCGCCTACACCGAGCAGAACAGGGAGGACGGACACAGCGGGCGCGGCGAAAGCTGCGTGCTGAGCCACATAGATCTTAAGATAGAAAGCGGCGAGAATGTCGCTCTTGTCGGGCCGAGCGGCGCAGGCAAGACCACGTTCTGCAACCTTATCCCGCGGTTCTACGATGTGACGGAGGGCTGCATAAAGGTCGACGGTCACGACATCAGGGATTACAGGGTGCGGTCGCTGCGGACGAAGATCGGCATGATGCAGCAGGAGGTCTACCTCTTCTCTGATACGGTCGCGGGAAATATAGGATACGGAAGGCCGGGCGCGTCGAGGGAGGAGATCATCGCGGCCGCGAAGCTTGCTGGAGCGGACAGCTTCATCCGCGGGCTGCCGGACGGGTACGACACCTTTGTCGGCGAGCGCGGGGCCAGGCTCTCGGGCGGACAGAAGCAGCGCATAAGCATCGCGAGGGTCTTTCTGAAGAACCCTCCTATACTCATTCTCGACGAGGCCACCTCGGCCCTCGACAATGAGAGCGAGCACTATGTGCAGGAGTCTCTCGCCGAGCTCGCGAAAGGCAGGACCACGGTCACCATAGCCCACAGGCTCTCGACCGTCAGAAACGCCGACCGCATAATCGTGCTCACAGAAGACGGCATCGCCGAGGAAGGCACGCACGACGAGCTCATAAAAAAAGGCGGCGTATACGCCGCGATGAACAGTTTCACATTGTAAGTCGTCTCTATCGGGGCCTGTTCCCGATAGACGCCCTTAACGGGGACAGGCCCCGTTAGAGCTGTTTAACAAAGCAGCGTCTGCGTTTGTGCGGCTCTATGTCAAACATGTTCCACTGGTGATGCACTTTGGTATTCGTCTCGAGCTGAGGTCCCGTCTCGGCCCTGCGGATGCCGTTTTTATTGCATCCGGTAAAGAGATGCTCCATGATGACCCCGTTGAGTCCGCTCTTCTGGTACTCCGGCCTTACGGCGATCAGCAGCAGATCGAGCGTATCGTTCTTCTTCCGGAGCGCCTTCAGCAGCCCGATCCATCCGAACGGGAAAAGATGGCCTTTACAGCTGCGCATGGCTTCTGCGGTCGACGGAGCGCCGACTCCGAATCCCATGAGCTTATCGTCGTCATCTACTATGAGACAGGCGAAGTCAGGATCGACGAGCGGCAGGAATTTATTCGTGTACTTTTCGATCTGCCTGTCGTTGAGCTCCACCACTCCGTATAAATGCGAGTAAGCTATGTTGACGAGTTCGAACACCTGCCTGATGTACGGCTTGTACTCCGACTTGTGCTTTACCTCCACCTTGTGGAAGCCCGTCCTTCTGAGCATCGCGTCCGAGATCCTCTTGAGCTTTTTGTAGTTCGGATCCTCCCAGCCGTTGAGCGGGAGCAGATGCTCGATCCAGTCCGTGTCCTTGACGTAGCCGAGGGCCGTCAGGTGATCGAGATAATACGGGTCGTTGTAGTAGGTATAGAACATGCTGCGCCTGTCGAATCCGTCGACCAGCATGCCCTCTCTGTCGAGATCGCAGAAGCCGAGCGGTCCGTGGACCTCTTCCATGCCCTTTTCTCTCGCCCACTGCTCGACCGTATCGAAGAGGGCCTTCGACACCTCCGGGTCATCGATGAAGTCGACCTGCGAAAAGCGCATCCTCTTCGTGCCCCACTTCTCGTTCGCGGCGTGGCTTAGTATGGCGCCTATGCGGCCGACGACCTCGCCGTCCCTGTACGCAAGCCAGGACTTCGCCTCGCAGTATTCGAAAGCCGGATTCTTCTTTTCGTCCCAGTCATCCACATCGTCTCCGAAAAATGCAGGGACGAAATTCGGATTATCCATATAAAAGCGGTTCGGAAGTCCCAGTCATCCACATCGTCTCCGAAAAATGCAGGGACGAAATTCGGATTATCCATATAAAAGCGGTTCGGAAGATCACAAAATATCTTCCGCTCCGCTCTTGTTTTTACTTCTCTGATCTCTACCATTGAGTGCCTGTTTATCTGTTTGTCTGTTTGTCTGTTTGTCTGTTTGTCTGTTTGTCTGTTTGTCTGTCAGTCTGTTTGTCTGTCCGCCTATTTGTGCTTTCTCTTCTTGTTCATCGTGAGGTGGACAGGGAGTCCTCCCGCGGTGTACGGCGGTACGCGTCCGATTATGAACGGCCTTGCGTAGCTGAGGAATTCATCGCTGACA
>CADBFL010000232.1 GCA_902793875.1 uncultured Eubacteriales bacterium
ATGCTTGACTATATGGATTTTTTCCCTGAAGGGACTACCGCGTCTCTGAGGTTTTCGCGCGCTTTCGGGGCGCTCAGGGTATCCATGAAGGTCGAGGGCGACAGCAAGGATCCTTTCGAACAGGACGATTCCTCCCTGACTTCGGTCATGGGCTCGCTGCTCGCCAATTCCGGTACGCTGACACAATCATGGAAGTACCGCAACGGAGCCAATCTGGTGACCTTCACCCTGATGAAAAAGCGCAGGATGAGTCTTATCGTAACGATACTCATCGGTCTTTTGTCAGGGGCGGCGGCAGGCTTTCTGATCAACGCTCTTGCCCCGGCCGTGGCGGGGGATATATCGGCGAGGATCATCACTCCGATCACTAATGCCTTCGTCGGGCTGCTCTGCGTCATGGCTACCCTCATGTGCTTTGCGGCTATCGTTCTGGGAATAGTTCGTCTCGGAGACATCTCGACTTTCAGTACAGTAGGGAAGAAGATGATCCGAAGTTTCCTTTCGGTATCCTTTGTCGTGACTCTTATCTGCACCGTGTCCATGATCCCGGGAATGAGATTCGGGGATTCGGCAAGGATGTCGCTTGATTTCTTCGACTTTTTCGACATACTGATCAGCTTTGTCCCGAACAATATACTTACGCCTATACTGGAGTTCAACTCCGTCCATATCATCATCATCGGCATAATGTTCGGCATAGCCATGCTTCACATGGGGCAGAAGGCGGAGCATCTGACCGAGATCTTCGATGAGGTCAATATCGTGGCCATACTCTCGAATTCCTATCTGAACCGCTTTATTCCGGCGTATGTCGGACTGATGGTGTGCGGACAGATACTGGCGGGATCATATACGGCTCTTTCCGGCTTCCTGAAGCTTCTTCTGATGGTGCTCGTAGCTGATTTTGTGACGATAGCCGTATATACCGCCGTCGTAAGCATTCGGCTGAAGGTAGGCGTTAGAACGTACATACATAAAATGCTGCCGTCATTCCTTATCGCTCTTTCGAGCGCCAGCGTCGGCGCGGTCTTCATGCCCGCAATAGATGTGCTGATAGGGCCTCTGGGTGTTGACGATGATTTTGCGCCTCTGGCATATAACCTCGGCAGCATCCTTTTCCGTCCGGGCTACTGCATCGTATTCATCGCCAGCAGCCTGTTCACGGCGGGCATGTACGGGATAGAAGTGACCATGTCATGGGTAGCGGCGGCATTCCTGCTTTCGTTCATCCTTTCGGTGGCTACGCCGCCGGTCATGGGAGGGACCACGGTATGCTTCTCGATACTTTTCACGCAGCTGGGACTGAACGCTCAGGCTCTTGCCATGATCATTTCGATAAACGCGTTATTTGAGTTCATGACAGTCGCTGTAAATACATACTGCCTGCAGAGCCAGATCGTTCTTCTCGGAAATTCCATAGGAGAACTCGACATCGAAAAACTGAGGAGCTGAATACTCATATGAACGCATGCGGTTTTGACGGGCAGATCGGGCGTTGACGTGACAAATGCGAGAGCAGGAGAAAGGGGATGCGGCGCCGGCAAAATGACATGTTCCCGCGGAGAGGACAGATGGAGGATTATAAAAGCAGACTGGAGGAACGAAACGGGATTCCGGCGCAGCTTATAAGAAAGCTGGTCATCCCCGGCATAAAGATGTTCAATGAGAACAGGATAACCGTGTATTCGGGCTACTCGACGCTTTTCATCGTAATAGCGCTGATCCCGTTTATCGCTCTTATCATATCCGTCGTCAACCTGATCCCGGGATATTCGGCGTCGGATGTTGCCGATATCCTGCTCAGGATACTGCCCGACATGGAGCCTATCAGGGCGCTGGTTGTTGCCCTGATATCCGAGATGAAAGCCCAGTCGGGAGGGCTGCTGCTCGCTTCTGTGGCGGCAGTGACCACTTTATGGTCGGCAAGCAAAGGCGTCATGGCCATCCAGAAGGGACTGAACGAACTGGACAACAGGGCGGAAGACAGCGAAACAGACGGCGGGACCGATCATGAGCTGATCGATAAAGGCGTGGCCTATGTGATAAGGAGCGCCAAGCGCCTCATCTTCACGCTGATGCTGATAATACTGATCCCTGCGATAATGGTCCTTGAGATGATGGGAAACTCGGACGCCGGCAGGATAGGATCCCTGCTGATCATACTGCCCGAGCTGCTGGTAGTGCTTCTTTTTTTCGCAAAGCTTCCCGAAGCGCGCAGAACGTTCAGGAGCCAGCTCCCCGGAGCGCTCGTCACGGTATTCTGCTGGATCGTGTTCACGCGTCTGTTTTCATTCTTCATCTCAAAGTCGTATCACTACTCCAATCTCTACGGTTCTCTGGCGGCGGTCTTCCTGCTGCTTCTGTGGATACGCTACATGGTAATGATTTTGTTCGGAGGAGGCGTCATTAACAGGGTGCTCGAATCCGAAGAAAAACAGCAGATGAAAGGCATATGATGACAGGTAATGGATGAACGCATAGATGTGATCGTGCCTGCTCACAGGGCACACGAAACTATCGGACGCACACTTGAGTCGCTGGCAGCGCAGAGCATTGCCGGCGACCTTGATGTGGTAGTCGTTGACGACGAATGCCCTGAAGGGGAC
>CADBFL010000233.1 GCA_902793875.1 uncultured Eubacteriales bacterium
TGTGCGATGTGCGCCCAGATCTGCCCTGAGTCGGCGATCGAGGTATGGAGATAGGAAAGGAGACTGAAATGGCAGATCGTGTATTTATGAAAGGCACCGAGGCTATAGCCGAGGCGGCCGTAAGAGCAGGATGCCGCTTCTTCGCAGGCTATCCTATCACACCGCAGAACGAGATCCCTGAGTACATGGCCAGAAGGCTTCCTGAGGTAGGCGGCACATTCGTGCAGGGCGAGAGCGAGGTAGCTTCCGTCAACATGCTGTACGGAGCGGCTTCTACGGGCATCAGAGCGATGAGCTCGTCCTCATCCTGCGGAATATCGCTTTACAGCGAGGGCGTATCCTACTGCGCTTCCGCGCGTATCCCTATGGTATACGTGAACGTGCAGAGAGGCGGCCCGGGGATCGGAGCTATCCAGCCGGCACAGCAGGACTACATGCAGGCCACAAAGGCTTCCGGCAACGGCGGATTCAGAATGATCGTGCTCGCACCGGATTCGGTACAGGAGTGCGTGGACATGGTATACGAGGCGTATGACCTCGCAGAAAGAGACCAGAACCCTGTGCTCGTCCTCACGGACGGAGTCATGGGAACGATGATGGAGCCTGTGGTTCTTCCTCCGATGAAGACTGACGAAGAACTCGCGAAGTGCAGAGAGAAGTTCCTGCCTAGAGCCATCATCGGACACCCTCTCGGACAGCAGGCCTTCTGCAGACCGGGTTCGGTAGGCGACGGACAGGAGAAGGTCAATATCGAGGCGGCCGCGATGTACGAGACATGGGACAAGGACATCAGAGTCGAAGAATTCATGATGGACGATGCCGAGATCGTATTCGCAGCTTACGGCATTTCGGCCCGTATCTCCAGAGCTGTCATCAGAGAGCTCAGAGCAAAGGGCGTAAAGGCCGGAATGATCAGACCGATCACTCTTTCGCCGTTCCCGTATGATACATTCAAGAATCTAGACTTCAGCAGAGTCAAGGGCATCATCGATGTAGAGATGTCCATCCCTGCTCAGATGAGATGGGACATCGACTATGCGGTCCAGGGCAGAGTCCCTGTGAAGGAAGTCCTGAGATCAGGCGGACAGCTCCTGACGAACGATCAGGTTCTGAAGGGCGCTGAAGAATTCATCAAGGAGGTGCTGTAATGGCTGAAGAAAAGAAAGTCTATGCCAGGACCAAAGGCATCATAGAGGGCGCTGTCTCGGGTTTCTGCCCGGGATGCATGCACAGCACGATCCACAAGATCATCGGCGAGGCAGCAGAAGAGCTCGGACAGCTCGACAACCTTGTAAGAGTAGAGGGCGTAGGATGCTGCGGACTCGGACAGTTCTATGTCACACACGACGAGACCATCGCCGCTCACGGAAGAGCAGGCGCTGTGGCCACAGGCATCAAGAGATCGTCCCCGGACTCGCTCGTTTACACATATCAGGGCGACGGAGACCTCGCTGCCATCGGACTCGCCGAGACGATGTCCGCTGCCAACAGAGGCGAGAACTTCACGGTCATCTTCGTGAACAACGGAATCTACGGAATGACAGGCGGCCAGATGGCTCCTACGACGCTCGTAGGCATGAAGTCGACCACTACTCCGGGCGGAAGGAACCCTGAAGAGCACGGATATCCGATGCACATGTCGGAGATCCTCAACCAGCTGACAGCTCCTTACTACATCGAGAGAGTAAGCTGCGACACTCCTCAGCACGTTATCGCTGCCCGCAAGGCCATCAAGAAGGCTTTCGAGTATCAGCTCGAGGGCAAGGGATACAGCATGGTAGAGATCGTGACGAGCTGCCCGACAAACTGGGGACTCGATCCGCTCAAGTCGCTCGACTTCCTCAGAGAGAAGATGTTCGAAGAGTATCCTCTCGGAGTGTTCAGAGACGGCGGAGAGAAGAAACAGTAAAGGAGGAAGACCATGGAAAGAAATCTTATGATCGCCGGATTCGGCGGACAGGGAGTCATGACGATGGGCAAGCTCCTTGCAGAGGCAACTTCGCAGGCCACTGACCTGAACGTCACGTTCTTCCCTTCATACGGCGCTGCCATGAGAGGCGGCACGGCGAACTGCTATGTAGTTATTTCGGATGAGCCGATCGGAGCTCCTGTGAGCTATAACCTCGAGGACCTCGTGGTAATGAACGGACCGTCGCTGCACAAGTTCCTGCCTAACCTCAAACCGGGCGGGACCCTGTTCGTGAACAGCACGATCGTTACCGATCCGATCGAGAGAGACGACATCAAGGTCGTGAAGGCGCCTGTAACTCAGATGGCTATCGATATCGACAACCCGAGAGCACTCAACGTCATCATGCTCGGCGTTTATGTCGGAGCTACCGACGCTGTGCCTGAAGAGGTCATAGTAAAGGGTATCGAGCATAAGTTCGCGGCCAAGGAAAAACTGATCGCACCTAACGTCGAGGCGTTCAGGATGGGCCTCGAGATCGGAAGACAGCAGAAATAGAACTGCGGAGGAGAAGATCACAGAACATGAGAATCGCGGTAACATACGAAGACGGAAATGTTTTCCAGCATTTCGGACATACGGAAAAATTCAAGATCTATGAAGTCGAGGACGGAAAGATCGTATC
>CADBFL010000234.1 GCA_902793875.1 uncultured Eubacteriales bacterium
CCATACAGCGCCTGTACTCTCTCTGCTGCCTCCCTCACTATGTTCTCGTCATTAGTAATACCTGCAGCATTATTCTCAGCACCCATTTTATTATTCTCCTTTCTAATTTTTGATGTTACCCGTCCTCCTTTTTCACAAGAGCCCCGTGAGAAATCCTAAAGCCCTTGTCTTCCGGCTTTTTTCGCAGCGTTGTCAGTATCTGATAGGCTTCACTGGGCACCTCGCACTTTACGATGATCACATTTTCTTTCATATTGCAAAGCTCCTCTTATCTGACAGGCCTGTCTGTCCTGATCAGTATTATTTTGCATCTCACAGCTTCACATCGAAGTCCGAATCCAGAAGTCCTTCGAGTGCGAACATCGTCTGCAGCGCCTTCATCTCGGAGAAGAGCTCCAGCATGTCCCTCTCGTACAGACTTTCAAGGATATTGTCGTACACTTCATTTGATTTATCAATAGCGGCGAGGACGTCCTCCCTGAGACCGGCTATGCTCTTTGCCGGAAGCCCGCTCGAGAATATGTTCCTGTACTGCTCGAGCACCTCTATCGTCTTCGGCAGGTAGGAGTCATAGAGCTTGCGGATCCTTGTCTCCACGTAGCCCGCCGCCCGCTCTTCCTCCATTATCTCGCTTGCCTTGTCCATGACCTTCGTCATCTTGTCTTCGAGCGCGCTGAGCTCGTTATATATCTCTTCGTCTTCGTCCAGGGCGTCCTGCACGCTCCTGAGATCAAGTATGACCTCATTGTCCGTCTTCGGACGTTTGCGCTTCCAGACCTTCGCCGCTTCGCGTTCGGCAGCCTTCAGCCTTTCGTGTTCTTTTCGCGCCTCCTTGCCTGCCTTTTCGGTCTGCTCGGCGGCTGCTCTTATGGCTTCTCTTTCTTTTTCAAGATCAGCGATCATGGACTTCGCTTCTGCGAGCTTTTTCTTCGCTTTAGCCATCTCTTCTGCCGCCCTGGCTTTTTCCGCTTCCGCCTCCGCCTTGAGAGCCTTTGCCTCCTCAAGCTCCTTTCGCGCGGACTCTCTGATCTTTTCGATGTTCGCGGCTTCGAGTTGTTCCTTTTCGATCGCTTCCCTGTACTTCTCTGCCAGGTCGCCCTCTGCCGGTCCTTCTATGGATCTCATGTATACGCCGTGGAAAGGGTACTCTCCTTTCGAGTAGAATCCGACGGATTCTATCGTCACCACCGTCTCCTCTCCCCTGACTCTGACAACAGCAAGATCTCCCGGCCTGTATATGATGTCCGGGCAGTTGTAGCAGTAGAGGCCTCCGTGCAGTCCGAACCTCACCATGGCTACGGCATGGTCGCCGGGCCGGTAGTTCTCTCTCGGGGGATTCTCACGGAGTATCTCTTCGAACATCTCGTGGCGCGTCCACCCGTTCCTGATCAATTCGCTGTTGCTGTAATTACGGTTATTCATTGAGATATGTCACAAGAAAATGTTCTGCCAGACTGCCGGGGCGGATGTTGGCTCTCGCCTCCTCCCGTGTGAACCAGGCGTATGAGTCGACTTCGTAGTTCGGGTCCATTTCGCTTGCGTCCTTTACGAACGCCGTGAAGTTGCACATCAGGGTATCCGACTTTTCGAAGAACTGAGTGCAATTGAACTTCATGTGCGAGACGGTCATGCCGGTCTCTTCCTTCACCTCTCTGGCGACGGCGTCTTCGAGGGACTCGCCCCTGCTGACGTACCCGGCCACCAGAACGTACGACTTCTTTCCGTACTGCTGTATGAGCAGGATCTCGTCCTTCTCTTCGTTGATGACTATCATGCTGACAGCCACGTTATACTGAGGGAATCTGTACTGCCCGCACTGAGGGCAGTACGGCACGATCCCTTCGTTTTCGAGTTCTTTGGGCACGAGCTTGGCGCCGCATTGTCTGCAAAAATTGCTGCTCATATATCGGTCATACTATTTTATCAGCCCGGCCTCTTTTGCCTGTTTGATTACTTCAGGAAGATCTTTCAGGGATAAGTCAAGGTCATGTTTTTTAGAGAATGCCAAAAACTCTTTAGGGGTTATCTTCCCATCTTTCAGGATTTCCTTAACTTCCTTTTTGAGTTCGGGATCTTTTTTATATTGGTTGGTCAACTCTTCAACTGTAGCCATTTTATTCCTCGTTTCAATCTATGCATTGCGCGGCCTTATTCAGTGTATCTGATGCCGTTTGCGTCGCACCAGTCTCTGGCGATCTGCTTATATGCTTCATCCCTGAAGTCGTACCACTTCTGCTCCAGATCATACCGGCGAAGGCCGTCTCTGAACCTGCGGAACGCGCCTCTTCCATGAAAAGCGTTGCCAAGATGGTCCCGCGCCTCGCCTGCCGGCAGATCATTGATGAACGCTTCGACTATGCGGTTGTCGCGGATATCGTACTGCTCGGGAAGCCTGAAGTATCTTGTACCATAACCTTCATCGATCTTCTCCTCGAGTTCCTCAAGCTCGTCCTCATCATATATGGAATAGTCCTCAGGGAAGCTGATGATCTCCTGCTCCTCTGCATCCAGATACTGCGTCCCGGCAAGGGACGCCATCTCTACCGCCTCAAAGATCAGTTTAAGCGGCA
>CADBFL010000235.1 GCA_902793875.1 uncultured Eubacteriales bacterium
ACCGTGGACGGCGAGGACATTCCGGGGCTCGGCATATTCGATTACACCACGACCGAGGTCGATACGAGGATCACTCACGACATAGTCGCCGAGACCGGACTGCTGGACAGGCCCGTTGTCGGCTTCGTCAACAAATGCGGCAGCGTGACAGGCGTCAGCACACCGCTCTTTACGCATCTCAGGCTCGGCCCGGGCAATTCGGAAGGCTCGGACGAGGAAGGCTTCCGCTATAAAAACTTCTGCGGCACCGAGCTGATAGGGCCGCTTCTTGTGAAGAATCCGCACATGATGGACATGTATCTTAAGGAACTGTGCGGCAAAAAATATAGAAAGACCGATCACGAATCGGCAGAGAAGGCCTACGAGGTGACCCTCAGGGCCCTGCTCGAAAGGGTATAAAGGGAACGACTCACAGGAGGAAACAAAGTGAAACTTGATCCAAAATACGTCCTTCGCGTCCTCAGGGGAATGAGCTATGACAAGTTCAGCGAAGTGCTTGACAGAACACAGAAATTCTCGGGCATGAGCAAGGCAGCCATCACCCGCGACATGATACACTGCGCGCGCAGATTCGGCGCGGGCTATTATGATTATGTGACATTCGGCTTCTGGGATCTTACTGACGCCCAGAGAGACACTTATCTCACCCGCATGCGCAACAAAAAACTGCTTACGCAGCTCAACGATGATTCGTATTACGATGTCTTCGACAGCAAAGAGAAGTTCAACGAAATGTTCCGCGACTACATCGGGCGCGACTTCATCAACTTCCAGAACGCCACCAGGGAGGAGGTCCGCGCGTTCACAGAGAAGCACGACGTGCTCTTCTGCAAGCCGCTTGACGGTTCCTGCGGACGCGGGTGCATGAAGAAGGTCGTAGCCGACTATCCGGATTTTGATACGCTCTATGACGAGCTTGAAAGAGATGAGTCATGGCTCATAGAGGAGGTGCTTGAGCAGCACCCTGACAACGCCAGAGTCTATCCGAATGCGATGAACTGCTGCAGGGTCATCACTCTGCTGGACGCCGCAGGTGAGCCGCATGTCATTTTCGTGACGCAGAAGTTCGGTCTGGACGGCCGTGTTGTCGACAACTACGGATTCGGCTGCCGCGTGGATCTCGAGACCGGCAGGATATGCTCGCCGGGAGTCAGCGGCGACGGTTCTCTCGGGATCGTCTACGAGCATCACCCTATGACAGGTGAAAAGATCGAAGGCCATCAGGTGCCGATGTTCAAAGAGGTCTGCGAGCTTGCAAAAAGCGCGGCGAAGCTGGTGCCTAAGGTCAGATACATCGGATGGGACATAGGCATCACGCCGGACGGACCTGCCATCATAGAGGGCAATAATTACTGCGCCCACGACTTCTGGCAGCTCAAAGCCCAGACACCTGAAAAGACAGGCATGATGCCTGTCCTTGAAAGTATCTGCCCCGAGCTCAGGATCAGATAGTCTGTTATTTGTCTTTCCGGCTGTGGTCTCTGGCCAGAAGAGCTGCGCCGTACGCTCCGGCGAACCTGCCGAGCGGCATCGCGTGGGCCGTCTGGCCGAGTTTTTTTGAGAGCAGGCCGGCGAAGAACTCATTGTCGCTGAACCCTCCGGTGATGATGACCGTGTCCTGGAGTTCCTTTCTCTGGACGAGGGTCGTCACCTTGAGAGCCACCGAATCTATGACTCCCGCCGCAAGATCCTCGCGGCTCCTTCCTTCTCCCATATAGTTTATCACCTCGGACTCAGCGAACACCGTGCAGAGCGAGCTGATCGCGATCGGCTCGCCGACCTGCGCCAGGTCGAAGAGCTCTTCTATGGTCAGTCCGAGTCTGTTGGCCATTACCTCTATGAATTTGCCCGTGCCGGCGGCGCATTTGTCGTTCATCAGGAAGTCCACGGGCTTTCCGTTCACCACGTTGATGTACTTGGTGTCCTGCCCGCCTATGTCCACGATGGTGCAGTCGCGGCCTATCATCTCGTAGCCTCCCCTGCCGTGACAGGTGATCTCCGTGATGACCTCATCGGCGTACTCCACGCTGATCCTTCCATAGCCGGTAGCGACTATATCCGCATCTGAAAGATCGCCGTATTTTTTCTCGAGGTCCTCTTTTATGATCCCTGCAGTTATCTTGCTGTTCCATCCGGTCGGAAGGACCTCGTACACATTGTCCTTCCCCTCCTCGATGATGCAGACCTTCGAGGCCGTCGAGCCTATGTCTATTCCTATGTATTTTTTACTCATGCTGTTATCCTCTTTGATTTCCATGACTCTGTCTTCGCCTTCGGCTTGCCACTCGTCAGGACAAGTCATCTACCCATATTTGTGGCGGGTGTTATCGAATGTATTGTTCAATCCGCTTATAGAAAGATACGCGAGATCTTTTTCCTTTGCTATGCTTTCTATCTTCTCCACGTCCTCACCGTGCACAAGAAGAGACACGCCGCAGCATACCGAGAGCTCTCTCGGCGTCGGGCTTATCTGCGCGTACAGTCCCTCACCCCTGAGAGTCCTGTACATCGCGGTCGCATCGGTATGATTCTGAAACAAAATGTAGTAGTGTAAGTATTCTTTACGAAGCATCCATACACAAGATTCAGCCCTGAAACTCATTTGACCAGTTACGGTTCGGCTGATTTGTGTATCATTTCCTGATCCGGCTGCTTTGATACACAGCTTTTCATGAATTGTTGTGTATCGGCAACGCCGTTCATGGATATTATACACAAAACATGTCATTCCAGACTCCTGTCTTCTGTTTTTGGAGCTGCTTTTGTGTATGAAATCTCCGGATGAGAATAATGATACACAATTATGGGGCGGAATAAGTTCCGCCCCAATATTTTAGTTTGCCAGTCGTCAGGACAATTCATCTAACGGCTCGTTCGCTGCTGCTTAGCCGAGCATTTCGATGAATGCGCCGATCCTTGTCTTGAGCTGCTGAGCGTCGTTGTCCGTGTAGTCGGTCTCGAGTCCGAGGAACGGGATG
>CADBFL010000236.1 GCA_902793875.1 uncultured Eubacteriales bacterium
TGAAACCGCTTCGACCACTATTATATTTCTCATAATATCCCCCTCAGCCACGCAACAAACGCGTCAATGATCTTATCCTCTATTGCATCCGGGATCAGCCCCTCATCCTTTTCTGGATCCATCATTCGAGGTATCTCTTCATTTCCGGAGTCTTCCGTGATCACCACGTCGTTCAGTGTGATATGCAGCCCCGCTTCGCGAAGGCCGTCCGACAGCATGGTGATAAGCTTCGGCTTGATAAAGCCGGAAGAAAGCAGTTCGACAGCCTCCTTTTCTATCGTCTCGGCCTTTGCGATCCTGAACGCCAGTTTCGCCGCTCCTCCGGCAATGCCGGTCAGCGCAGGGCTCTCTATGAGCTGTTTGCTGTCTGTCTTCACCTGCGCCGCGTGCAGCGCTATCTTCGGTCCCGGCTGATCCTGGGCATACACTGTCCCGATCACAACAGCATCACCGCCGAGGTAATCATGCATCGCCTTGTTCAGAGAGCTGACGATCTCGTCCCTCTGATCTTCGAGAAGCCATACGATGATCCGGTCCCGCGTGTCTGTATCCAGATAGCCGAGAAGTTTGTTCACCAGCAGAGCCGTGTCATCTCCGAGTCTCGCGATCAGCTTTTCAAGTTCGGTCGGATCGGTCTTCGATCTGCACTCTTCTGTCAGCTGGGATATCAGGCTCTCAAAGCTTTTCTCGTAGTTGATCTCCCGGATCTCAAAACTGATTTTTATCATACTGTCCTCCAATGCTTCTTCTGCAGATAATAATAACATAAGCGGGCCTTTCAGGCGTATCGTAAAAACATCTGTATGTCAGTCGTACTCCACTCCCGTGCATACAGGCCTGTAACGCCCCGCAGTCTCCCACGGGATATCAAGCAGGGCCTGGTACACGGTATACGGCGGCAGGATAGTGCGTATCTTCATGAACAGTTCATTGCCCCTGAGTTCGAGGGCCTCTATCTCATCGCGTATCTCCGTATCGATCGAGCGTTCAGAGCTGCCTTTTATAAAGTTCATGCGCACCCGCCAGGAGTCGCTGTCCATTATCTCTTCGATCCTCCGCTGAAGCGCCGCTGTGTCCGTGCCCTCCGGACACGGGAACACATAGCCGGCATAAGAAAGCTGAGGCCTGTGATCCAGCTGCTTCACATCAGTGAATCTCATGTGGATCGAATTAGCATTGAGTTTTTCAAGCAGCTGATCATCCGGGATATCATCCTTTATGACCGCAAGCGCCAGTTTCAGTCCCGTGACCCAATCATACCTTTCATGATGCGGTTTGTATACAGTTTCCATGCTCCTTTCATGGCGGATCCCGGCGTGATCCAGGGTTCTTCTGAGTTCGTTTCCCCAGTACAGGCGCGACACGGTCCTGTATTTGTCATCCGTCGTGAACGTCAGCACCGCGAATCTGAGCTGAGGGTCATTCTCCTGTCCGGCAGGGCCCTGCGGCACTATGCTTTCGAGGGATACGTTCCGGTCTTTCTGTTTTTCCCTGCTGTACCGGCCCATCTCTTCATGATGCTTTTTGCTGCACGCTCCGCATCCCTGGCAGCGGTCCAGGCAGCGCGGGAAGTCCTCCGGATCGCCGCCTGAGGCCGAGACGTACCGCTTCCACAGATGCTCCCTGCTGACTCCCGTATCTATGAAGTCCCACGGCAATACGTCTTCCCTGTCTCTGGCCGCAAACCATTCGTCATACCCCGGGACATCGTGCCCGCTGATCCATCTGTCGACGAATTCCAAGGCGCGGCGGTCAAAGAGCTCATGCCTTCGGATGCCTGCCTCCGCCATTTCGATCAGCATGTCCTGCAGCCTTCTGTCGCCGCGGTTTATAAGCTGTATCAGCGTTATGTCATACAGCTCATTTTCAGGATCATCGCCGATTATCACGCCCATGTCCAGAAGCCTGTCCCGTACGTCCTCCGGCAGAGCTTCGGTCCGGGGCCTTATCTCAAACCACTGGAACGGAGTGAACGGATATATCTTCAGAGGAGTCCAGCTGTACTGGAACACCGGCGGCTCGACGTCCTCCTTTGTCTCCTCGTTTCTTATCTGCATGATCTTTTCGGTAAGCCTTACAAGCTCTTCTCTGTCCTTATCGGATTCCCCCGGGAGGCCGGATATGAACATGAACTTGATCTTCCGGTATCCGTCGCGGCACAGCATGCGCACCGTTTCGAGTATCTGCTCTTCGCTGCAGTTCTTTGATGTCATCTGCCGGAGTCTCTGGGATATGCCTTCAACGCCGAAAACTATCCTCTTGCCTCCCTGCCTGCTGAGAAAAGCACAGAATTCCGGATTTTCACGGACGGAATCCAGTCGCAGGGACATGGTGGATACAGGCGCGCTGATCTCATCATGAAGACGCACGGTAAGCTCATTCAGTCGCGGATAGCTCATCCCGCTGAAAGAATTCAGCAGTACGTTTCTTGCTCCGGTATTGTACATATACTCCTTTACGTTCCGCACGATGCAGTCCACGGAACGCGCCCTGAACGGCATGTATGTGAACCCGGAAACGCAGAACCCGCACTGCCCTTCGCAGCCTT
>CADBFL010000237.1:0-2093 GCA_902793875.1 uncultured Eubacteriales bacterium
CTCCAGAGGGGAGCGACCATAGTCACGATCTCGCCTGACGGAAAGAGGACGACCGAATTCAAAAACGCGTATCTCGACTACGGCCTCCCGACAGAGACAGACGGTTTTGAGATGTACACCGACAGGTACCTGTACGACGGCGCGGCGCCTGAGAAACCGAAGAAGTGACAGTGACCGGCAAGTACCGCAAGAGGAAGATCTGATGCAGACACAGACAAAGCTCGGAAAGAAATTCTGGATATCCATGCTCATATTCGGCCTGATGGGACAGGTCGCATGGGTCGTCGAGAACATGTACTTCAACGTGTTCATATACAAGATGTTCCACGCCACGCCGGCAGATATCTCGTCCATGGTCATGGCGAGCGCTGTTACCGCAGCCCTTACCACGATCGTGATGGGAGCCGTCTCCGACAAGGTCGGAAAGAGAAAGGCCTTCATGAGCGCCGGCTATATCATCTGGGGCATCAGCATCATCAGCTTCGCTTACATAAAGAGCATCATGCTCACCATCGTCATGGACTGCGTGATGACATACTTCGGATCGACCGCCAACGATGCCGCGTATAACGCCTGGCTGACCGACAGGGGCGATTCGACCAACAGAGGGAAGATAGAGGGAGTCAATTCCATGATGCCGCTGATCGCGATACTCGTGGTATTCGGAGGCTTCATGAACTTCAACCTCGACACTCACGAGGCGTGGGTGACGATCTACTATATCATCGGCATAACGACGACCCTGATCGGCATCTCGGGATGGTTCCTGATCGAAGACGCGCCGGATCTGAGACCCGTCAAAGAGAGCCTCGGCGAGACTCTCGCGTACAGCTTCAGGCCGTCGGTCGCAAGAGAAAACAAAACTCTTTATCTGGCGCTTCTGAACTTCGCGGTCTTCGGGACGTCGATACAGGTATTCATGCCTTATCTGCTGATCTACTACGAGAAGACCCTGGGCATGGACAACTATGTCCTCATATTCGCTCCGGCGATACTTATTGCCGCGGTGATAACCGTTTTCTACGGAAGGCTGTACGACAGCTTCGGCTTCATGAAGAGCATCATGCCTGTATGCGCGATGCTCGCGTGCGGCTACGCTTTTCTGTACTTCACGAGGACGACGCTGCCTGTATTCATCGGCTCGCTTCTGATGATGGCGGGCTATCTGACGGGCATGTCGATATTCGGGGCCGTGATAAGAGACAACATCCCGGAGGGCAGATCCGGGCAGTTCCAGGGGGTCAGGATAATCGGCCAGGTCTTCATACCGGGGCTGATCGGTCCTGCGATAGGAGCCTGGGTGCTGAGAGACGCCGAGATGATACCGAACAGCGACGGCACGGAATCCTTCCTGCCCGATGCGGGGATCTGGTCTGCGGCTGCGGCGGTACTGGCGGTTCTTGTGATCACCCTTCTGCTGACCATGAGAAACAGACTGAAGACGGCAGAGGCTGAAAGAGAGTAAGGGGACAGGCATAAATGGCAGGACCGGGACCGGGCCGGATGGGCCCGACGCGCTTCCTCACCGAGGAGGAAAAAAAGAATATGCCGAAGGTGACAAAGGCGCTGCTGGCCAGGATAACGGGCTATCTCAAACCGTACCGGCTGCAGTTCGTCTTTGTTTTTATCGCCATACTGATCTCTGCCGCGGTAGGACTCTTTCCGTCCATCATCACGGGCCGCATAGTGGATGAGGCCCTGGTCGGGCAGAACATGGAGCTCCTCGTAAAGCTCCTGCTTGCGGCGTTTGCGGCGCTGACCGTGAGCCAGCTCGTGGGAGTGCTCGAAAACTACATAAACGCGTGGATCTCGCAGAAGATCATCTTCGACATGCGCAACCAGATGTACCGCCACCTGCAGTACATGCCGCATTCCTTCTTCACCACTGAGAAGCAGGGCGACATCATCACCCGCATGAACACCGACATAAGCGGGGTGAGTTCCGTCATAAGCGGCACGCTCTCGAACATCGTGAGCAATATCGCTACCGTCGTGACGACGCTCATCGCGCTCTTCAGCATGAGCGTTCCCCTTGCGGCCGTCGGGATAGCGGTCATCCCGCTTCTGATACTGCCGACAAGGACGGCCGGACG
>CADBFL010000237.1:2106-5101 GCA_902793875.1 uncultured Eubacteriales bacterium
GACGAACTCAACCAGGTGATAGACGAGACTCTGTCGGTATCCGGCTCGATGCTCGTAAAGATATTCACCCGCGAGCAGCAGGAGTACGAAGAGTTCGAAAAGGTCAACCGCGAGGTCACCGACCTGAACCTGAAGGAGCAGAGATCCGGCCAGATGTTCAGGGTGGTCATGGGGATGTTCACCCAGATAGGACCGCTGCTCATATACTTTGCGGGAGGATACTTCATCATCAGGAAGATCGATCCTTCGCTGACCGTCGGCACCATAACCGCCACTGTCGCCCTGATCAACAGGCTCTACCGTCCGGTCGAGCAGCTGATGAACCTCTCGGTCGATTTCACGAGGAGCCTCGCTCTTTTTACCAGGATATTCGACTACTTCGACAGGGAAAACACCATCACATCGCCTGAGAACGGGAAGAAGCCCGATGTGGACAACAGGCCGATCAGATACGAGCACGTGGCGTTCAGCTACGATCCCGGCAATCCGATCCTGACGGACATCGATTTCGAGGTGCCGGGCGGCAGCATGTACGCCATCGTAGGACCTTCGGGCTCGGGCAAGTCGACCGTGGTAAATCTGATCCCTCGCCTGTATGATGTGACGGGCGGCTCGGTAAAGATCGCAGGGACGGATGTGAGGGACTTCGATCTGACGTATCTTAGAGAGCAGATCGGCGTCGTGACGCAGGAATCCTATCTGTTCAACGGCACGATACTCGAGAATCTCAGATACGCGAAGGCGGACGCGGACATTGACGAGATACAGGAAGCCTGCCGCATCGCCAATATACATGATTTCATAGCGTCCCAGCCGCAGGGCTACGATACCCAGGTCGGAAACCGCGGGCTCAAGCTGTCCGGCGGAGAGAAGCAGAGGCTGTCGCTTGCCAGGGTCATACTGAAGGATCCTAAGATACTGATACTCGACGAGGCTACTTCGGCGCTGGACTCTATTTCCGAGAACGCCATACAGGACGCGCTCGAGAAGATGATGGTTGGGCGAACCAGCATAGTCATAGCGCACCGCCTGTCCACCGTGCTGAAGGCCGACCGCATACTCGTCGTAAGAGGAGGCGTCATCGCCGAGCAGGGCACACACGAAGAGCTGCTCGCCCTCGGCGGGATATACAATGAGCTCTACGAGACGCAGTTCAGACAGGCGATCGACAGCGAGTCCTCGAGAGAGGACGGCGGACTGGATATCGATACGCTGTCGACACAGTACAGGGTGAAGCGTATAAATGAAGAGGACATTTCTGCGGTCTACAGGCTGGCGAAATCCAATTCGAAGTATTACGAATATCTGCATACGATCCCGACGCGCGAAAGCCTCACGGAGGTCATAACGAAGCTCCCGGACGGGACGTCGCCGGGCAGCAAATATTTCGTGGGCTTCTACAGCTCCGATGACATGCTTGTGGCCGTGATGGATCTCATCACCGGATATCCTGAGGCCGACGACGCTTTCATCGGATGGCTCATGGTGGACGGCGCGATGCAGGGACGGGGCATAGGCTCCGACATATTTGCCGATGTGCGCGCCGCGATGAAAGCCGCGGGCTTCGACTACATGGCGCTCGCCGTCGTAAAGGAGAACAAGGAAGCCCTTAAATTCTGGAAGGATCAGGGCTTCGGGATAAAGAAAGAAACTGTCAGCGATGACGGATATGCGGTTTACATAATGGAGAGAGACATATAAGATGTGTAAGGGCCTGATTTTCAGAAAGGCCGGCAGGGGTGACCTGGACGCCATCTGCAGGATATATGAAAGATCACATGACGCCGAAGAAGCGGGTCTCACGACCACGGGATGGCTGCGGGGAGTCTATCCGGTGAGAGCCGTCGCGGAGGCGGCGCTGGACAGAGACGACATGTACGTCGCCGTGAGGGACGGCAGAGTGATCGCGACGGGAGTGATCAATCAGATACAGGTCGATGTGTATTACGGCTGCGACTGGAAGTACAGGGCGGCTGATGAAGAGGTCTCGGTCCTGCATACGCTCGCGGTCGATCCCGATTCCAGAGGCATGGGCGCAGGACCTGCATTCGTGAAGTTCTGGGAGAAGCTCGCCGCAGAGCAGGGATGCAGCGTGCTGAGGATAGATACCAACGCGAGAAACAAACGGGCGAGAGAGATGTATGCGAAGCTCGGCTACATCGAGACGGACATCGTGCCGACGGTGTTCAACGGCATACCGGGAGTAGACCTCGTGCTCATGGAAAAGAAACTGTAAATACGCAGAGATACACGAAAGGGAAGGGAGAAAGATGATAGTTCTGAACGTGACTTACAAATGCAGTCCGGACCGGGGCAGAAGATTCCTCGAGGCCATATGGACCGAAAAACTGGACGAGGCCTGCAGGGCAGAGGAGGGCAACATCAAATACGACTACTATTATCCGGTGGCGGAGACTGATGAGATCCTGCTTGTCGAGAAGTGGCGCGATGCGGATGCGCTCGCAAAACACATGGAGGAGCCTCACTTCAAACGCCTCGGGCAGATCAAAGAGGGCTTCGGCATAGAGACCGTCATCGAGAAGCTGATCATGTACATAAGGTACAGGTTCAGCCACGGTGAGCCGCTCATCATAGGGATAGAAAAGGTCCCTACGCTGCTTGTCGTGGTGTGGGCGGTGTTCGTGGTGGAGATGATCACGAGGTTCTTTCCGTCGCGTCTCGAAAGCCCGGGCTGCCAGAAGCAGTTCGCGAGGAACTACATAAAGTCGGGAAGGACTGATATAGTGATCCCCGACAATAACGCTACCGTTCTGGTCCTGATGATATGGATCGTGTTCAACGGCATATTCGGAGCCCTCCACATGGCGGGGATACTCGACGACGGGATCATGATCCTTCTGTGCAGCGCGTATTCGGTGTGCGACATGATATGCATACTGTTCTTCTGCCCGTTCCAGACCTGGTTCCTGAAGAACAAGTGCTGCGCGGCATGCAGGATATACAACTGGGATTACGCGATGATGTTCACGCCGCT
>CADBFL010000238.1 GCA_902793875.1 uncultured Eubacteriales bacterium
GGAAGAGGCAATTCCATATATGATGTGGCTGCGCTTCTGGACCACGAACAGGTCACTACCACTCAGCTGTACGCCAGGCAAAGGATGAACGTCAAGCGGGATCTTGTGAGCGACATGGAGTGGGAGCTCGAGCGAACCGATGAAACGTAATGAACGTCCGACCGCCGGGATTCACTCGCGATTCTCGCTTCGCAATACTGTTAAGCGATATATAATAGATTAGTTATGGATTATAAAGAATATCTGGAAAAAAATTTTAATATCGATGAAAAGGTCATCGACCTTGTGCAGAATGCCGAAAAGCAGCTGACGGAACGCTTTGCGGAGATCGATGACATAACGGCCATATGCCAGATGAAGGTCCTCAGGGCCTTTCAGGACAACCATATCAATGCGACGCACTTTGACTGGAGCACCGGCTACGGCTACGATGACGCCGGCAGAGATGCCGTCGAAAGGGTATACGCCTCTGTTTTCGGCACCGAAGCGGCTCTCGTGAGACCCAACATAGTCAACGGGACGCACGCCATCGCGGCGACTCTGCTGGGCATGCTGCGCCCGGGCGACGAACTTATCGAGGTCACCGGCACGCCATACGATACACTGCAGACCGTCATAGGACGAAGCGCAGACAACATGGCGAACGACAGGACGGATCACGGTCTGCTGAAGGAGGATTCCTTTAAGGGGACGATAAAAGATTATGGTATAATATATAAGGAAGTCGCCCTGAATTCCGGAATGGATGTCGACCTTGAAGCGATCAGGGCTGCTGTATCGAAAGATACGAAGGTCGTCGCGCTGCAGCGCTCGACCGGCTACGACTGGAGACCCGCGATCTCCCTTGAAAGCCTGAAAGCCGTGACAGAGCTCGTACACGGCATAGATCCGGGCATCATCGTCATGCTCGACAACTGCTACGGCGAATTCGTCGATATCACCGAACCTACGGAATTCGGCGTCGATGTCATGGCGGGCTCTCTGATAAAGAATCCGGGAGGAGGACTTGCGCTTTCGGGCGGATATATAGTCGGACGGGCGGATCTGATCGAGCAGATATCGTACAGGCTCACATGCCCCGGCATCGGGGCTGAATGCGGCCTTACATACGGCCAGAACAGAAATGTACTGCAGGGGCTTTTCATCGCTCCGGGAGTCGTTAATTCGGCTCTCAAAGGCGCGATGCTTGCCGGGACGATATATTCTTCGCTCGGTTTTGAGGTCATGCCTGCCGCGGGATCGAAGAGGAGCGATATCATACAGGCCGTAAAGTTCGGATCTGCCGAACGCGCGGTCGAATTCTGCAGAGCCATACAGTCCGCCGCTCCGATAGACTCGTATGTATCTCCGGAGCCATGGGACATGCCGGGATATGCCGATCAGGTCGTGATGGCTGCGGGAGCTTTCGTGCAGGGCTCATCCATCGAGCTCAGCGCCGATTCTCCGATACGCGAGCCTTACATAGCTTATTTCCAGGGCGGCCTGACCTACGAGCATTCGAGATACGGCATAATAAAAAGCCTTGATTCTCTGTATAAAAAAGGAATGATCGGGCTCAGCTGATGCGCGAAGAAGGAACGGATAAGAGAAAGAAAATATTTGCGATACTGAAGCTGCTGGTACTCCTGTTCATCATCGCGGGAATACCGGCTTTTCTGTACCTGAAATACGGCGAAGAGATATTCAGCGCGGACGCCGCCGAGCGCATGATCGCATATCTGAAGGCGAACGAATCGACAGCCGCGCTCCTTATTATCGCCATACAGACCATCCAGGTCGTCATATGCATACTTCCGGGCCAGCCCATACAGTTTGCCGCTAGCTACATGTTCGGAGTCTTCGGAGGCCTCATGCTCTCGCTCGCCGGAGCCGTTATCGGCGTAGTCATCTCTTTCTATACTGCCAAAGTGCTCGGCCGCGACGCCGTCCACATGATATTCGGAGAGGAAAGAGTAAGCGATTACCAGAGAAAGCTGAATTCGGGCAAGGGCCTCACGATCGCGTTTCTAATATATCTCATACCGGGGATCCCGAAGGATCTTGTATCTTATGTAGCAGGCATATCCGAGATGCGCTTTCTGCCTTTCCTGCTCGTCGCTACTGTCGGGCGCATACCGGGCATGGCCGGGAGCCTGCTCTTCGGATATTTCTTCAGGGAGAAGAACTACATCGGCGTCGCAGCAGTCTGCATAGTCATGGGACTCATGCTGCTGGCGGTATTCATAAAGAGAAAGGACATCTTCAGGATGCTCGATGATATAGAAAGAAAAAGCGCTGAGCGCAGGGAGAAGAACGATGGCTAAAAAATCAGGCGGCAAGACCAATGCGATGAGGATGCTCGACGCAGCGGGAATGAGCTTTCGCATGGCCGAATACGAAGTCGACGAATCGGACCTGTCCGGAGTGCATGCCGCTGATGAGCTCGGCGTGCCTGCAGAGACGGTATTCAAGACGCTGGTCGCCAGAGGAGACGGAAACGAGCTTTTCGTGTTCGTCATTCCCGTTGCAGAGAATCTGGATCTGAAAAAGGCCGCTGCCTC
>CADBFL010000239.1 GCA_902793875.1 uncultured Eubacteriales bacterium
GACATGTTCTTCGCGGCGATCGCTGACTGATCCACTGGGTGAGCCGCATGCCAGTCGCAGAATCACGCCCTCGCTGTCACGCCCGGTGCAGGATGCCTGAGGCGCGCGGCAGCAAAAGCAACGGCTGCAGAGCCGGGAAAAGGATAAAAGATGCTTAAAGTACTGAAATTCGGCGGATCGAGCCTGTCTGACAGCTCGCAGTTCGCAAAGGTAAAGAAAATAGTCGAATACGACAAGTCCCGCGAGGTGGTCGTGGTCTCGGCTCCGGGAAAGAGAAAGAGCGAGGACAACAAGATAACGGATCTTCTCTATCTCATACACGCCCACATCCGCTACGGAGTAGCCTATGACGGCGTGCTCGGCATGGTCAGGGACCGGTTCACCGAGATACAGAAAGAGTGCGGCCTCAAAACGGACATAGCGAAGATAATCGACGAGACCTTCAGCAAGGTCGACAAAAGCACTTCGGTAGACTTCATCGTATCAAGAGGCGAGTGCTTCAGCGCGATGCTGATGGCCGAATACCTCGGCTATGAATTCGCGGACGCCGCCGACTGGCTGCAGTTCGGCTATGACGGAAAGGTCGACGCCGAAAAGTCCGAGGCCAAGCTGAAGGAGCTCAAGGGGATATACGGGCGCATCGTGACGCCGGGCTTTTACGGGACCTTCCCGAACGGAGAGGTCCATGTGTTCCCGAGGGGAGGCTCTGACATAACCGGCGCGCTTGCGGCGGCGTATCTCGATGCTGATGTGTATGAGAACTGGACGGACGTGTCGGGCATACTCATGGTCGATCCGAGGATAGTAAAGGATCCGAAGACGATCGCGAGGGTCACCTATGACGAGCTCAGGGAGCTCAGCTACATGGGAGCCTCGGTGCTGCACGAGGACACCGTCTTCCCGGTAAGGCGAAAGGACATCCCGGTCAATATCCGGAACACCAACGATCCGGAGGACCCGGGAACCATCATTAGAGAGAACTTCGAAGACGAGCTCGAAGAGGAGAACGAAAGGTTCATCACTGGGATCGCCGGCAAGAGGAACTTCTCGATCATCAACGTATACAAGAGCAGGATAGGCGAGGCCAAGATAGGGCTTCTGAGACAGGTGCTCGAGCTCTTCGACCGCTACGGCATACCGGTAGAGCAGATACCGAGCGGCGTCGACAGCTTCTCTGTCGTATTCCCGAGCGAGAGCATAAAGACGAGAAAGCACGAACTCATGCACGAGCTCGAGGAATTCGAGGAAATAGACAGCTGCGATCTGACCGAAGGGATCAGCCTGATCGCCATAGTCGGACGCCAGATGGCGTACAGGACCGGCATATCCGGAAAGATATTCAAGGCGCTTGGCGACAACAGGATCAACATCAGGACGATCGAGCAGGGCGCCGATGAGATCAACATAATGATAGGAGTGTATAACGAGGACTTCGAAAGAGCCGTGAAGGTCCTCTACGACAGCTTCGCGAGATAGGACGGGCGGCCGCAGCGCGCGGCCACGCCGGAACAGAAAAATAAGAAGGAAAGAACGATGAAAAAGTACAATGTAGGAATCATGGGCGCGACCGGAGCGGTCGGCCAGGAGATGATAAAGGTGCTGGGCGAAAGGAAGTTCCCGGTCGGAGAACTCAGATGCCTTGCAAGCGAAAGATCCGAAGGGAAGGTCCTTTCGACGCCGTTCGGAGATGTAAAAGTGGTGAAGACCTGCGAGACAGCCTTCGACGGGCTCGACATAGTGCTCGGCGCTTCAGAGAACGACATCGCTGAGGCGATGGCTCCCCACATCAAGGCGGCGGGAGCCGTATTCGTGGACAACTCGTCCGCGTTCAGGCTCGATCCCGAGGTGCCTCTGGTCGTGCCGGAGATCAATCCCGAGGACGCGGCGTGGAACAACGGCATCATAAGCAACCCCAACTGCACTACGATCATCTCGCTGGTGGCGATAAACGCGATCAACAGGCTCTCTGAGATTGAGGGCATCTATGCCTCGTCATATCAGGCGACGAGCGGAGCCGGAGCGGCGGGCCCGAAGGAGATGTACGAGCAGTCCGCGGCCATACTGAAGGCGAGAGAGGAGGGCGGCAAGGGCAACTCCTACGGAGCTGACATCGACCCGAAGGTATTCCAGTACCAGATCGCGTATAACGTGATACCTCAGATAGGGGGCTTCGGCGAGAACCTGTATTCATCCGAAGAGATGAAGCTCCAGAACGAAGGCCGCAAGATAATGCATCTGCCTGAGCTGAAGGTGAGCTGCACATGCGTGAGGGTGCCGGTCGAAAGATCGCACGCCGTATCCATAAACGTCATCACTAAGGAGAGGCTCGACCTCGAGGATGTCAGAAAGGCGGTATCCGAGGCGCCGGGCGCAAGGCTGTATGACGAGCCGGACGAAAAGGTCTACCCGATGCCGCTTCTTACATCGAATCAGGACATCGTGTATGTCGGCAGGATAAGACGCGACCTCGTCAATGAGAACGGGATCAATCTCTGGTGCTGCGGCGACCAGGT
>CADBFL010000240.1 GCA_902793875.1 uncultured Eubacteriales bacterium
CCGGGCGAGATAATTGACGTGCTTACGGTCAGGCTGTCCGGAGGGCATATAGAGAACCAGCTCATCGAAAAGACGGTCATGAACCTCAGGATGCCGAGGATACTTCTGGCGGCGCTTGCCGGAGCCGGACTCGCCGTCTCCGGTTGCGCGTTCCAGAGTCTTTTCGCAAATCCTCTGGCAACGCCCGACACCCTCGGTGTCGCAAGCAGCGCCAGTTTCGGAGCGGCTCTCGGCATACTGATGGGCTTCTCGCTCATCGGGATACAGATCATGGCGCTTCTGATGGGCGGCCTTGCGGTCACCCTCACATGGCTTGCGGGCTCGGGCAGGGACCGCGGCGGCCTCAGCTACATCGTGCTCTCGGGCATCATGATGGGCTCGCTCTTCTCGGCGCTGGTCTCGCTGGTCAAATTCGCGGCCGACGAGGAGTCACAGCTGCCGGCGATCACGTACTGGCTGATGGGCGGCCTCGACAAGGCGAACTACAAAACGCTCTCGCTGGGAGCGCCTGTCATCATCATCGGCATCATTCTCTTCATGCTGATCAGATGGCGCATGAACCTTCTGCCTCTGTCGGATGATGAGGCGAAGGCTTCGGGAACTGACATCAGGCTCCTTCGCGGAGTGACTGTAGTTGCGGCGACGGCGATCACGGCGTCGACGGTCTCGATGTGCGGACAGGTCGGCTGGGTGGGGCTTCTGATCCCTCACATGTGCCGCATGATCTTCGGCAACAATCACCTTTCGCTGATCCCCGCTTCGGTGAGCCTCGGAGCCGTCTTCATGATAACCGTAGACACCATGGCGCGCAGCATATCCGCTGCCGAGATCCCGGTCTCGATACTCACGGCCATAATAGGCGCGCCTGCGTTCATATTCCTGATGAGAAGAAGCGGAGGATGGCGGATTTGAGCGCGAACGGTACTGAAAAACAGAATAAAGCCGGGGCGGCGATCCTCAGGATAGAAAACGGCAGCTTCGCGTATAAAGGCGGGCCGCAGATACTTAAGGACATAAACATCGAAGTCGGCGCGGGCGAGATACTCGCGGTGCTGGGTCCGAACGGCGCGGGAAAGACCACGCTGCTGCGCTGCATGACGGACATGCTCCGCTGGGAGAGCGGACGCAGCCTTCTGGACGGAGAGGACATAAAGACCATGCCGGCACAGACGCTCTGGCGCAGGATGGCGTACGTGCCTCAGGCGAGGTCCGCGGCGACATCATACACGGCCTTCCAGACGGTGCTTCTCGGAAGGAGCGCGCGCATCGGAGCGTTTTCGTCCCCTAAAGAAGAGGACATGGCGGTCGCCGAGCGTGTCATGAAGAGGCTCGGCATATGGGAGCTTGCGGACAAGCCGTGCCATGCCGTAAGCGGCGGAGAGCTTCAGATGGTACTGATCGCAAGGGCGATGGCGGCGGAGCCGGAGGTCCTGGTGCTCGACGAGCCGGAATCCAATCTGGACTTCAGGAACCAGCTCGTTGTGCTCGACGCGATGACATCCCTCGCAGCGGAAGGCGTGGCATGCGTATTCAACACTCACTACCCGGCTCACGCGCTTCAGCGCGCGGACAAGTCGCTGCTGCTGACGAAGGGCGGCATGAGCATCTACGGACCGACGAAGTTCGTGGTGAGCGAGGACGATATAAGAAGCATCTTCGGAGTGAATGCGATCATCGGGGATTTCGAGGCGGCGGACAGCACGGTGCAGAGCGTGATCCCGGTGAGCATATCAAAGTGACCTGCGGCTGCTGCACGATGATGACCCCGGCGATTTCAGCCGAAAACATCCACCCCCCCGTCGGTACGCTCGGTGCGGGCCGTGATCTTCGCGCCGCTTCGGGACAATGACTTTTTCGATCACGACAGCTGCCGGGAAACTGCAATGACCGGCATAGAGCTCACAGACAAACAGACAGACTGCAATGACCGGCATAGAACTCACAGACAAACAGACAAACTGCAATGACCACAGGAAACTCATAGACAGACCGCAATGACCAACAGAGAACTCACAGACAAACTGAATAAGGAGCACCGTCTCAGCGAAGAAGAGTGGACGCAGATATTCAGCACATGGGACGCTTACGACCTGCAGTATGCATCGCGCATCGCGAACTGCATCGCTCTCGAACGCTTCGGGCGGAAGATCTACTTCCGCGGGATAGTCGAGTTCACGAATGTATGCAGGAACGACTGTTATTACTGCGGCATTCGCTGCAGCAACAGCAATGTGCAAAGGTACCGGCTCGATGAAGAGGACATACTCAGGTGCTGCGAGGACGGCTACGCCCACGGATTCAGGACCTTCGTGCTGCAGGGCGGCGAAGATCCGCATTACGATCAGGAGAAGATGTGCCGTATAGTGAGGAGCATATCGGAGCGCTGGCCTGACTGCGCTGTGACGCTGTCCATCGGCGAGCTCAGCAGGGAGTTTTATCAGGCCCTGTACGATGCGGGAGCGAGGCGCTACCTTCTGAGGCACGAGACGGCAGACCCTGA
>CADBFL010000241.1 GCA_902793875.1 uncultured Eubacteriales bacterium
CCTCCCTGGGCTCCCGTGATCATTCCGTCCGAGCCGACCACCACGTTGCAGTTGAAGTGCACATCCACCTCGAGAGAGGCCAGCACCACGTAGTCGAGCTTGTTGACTACCGCGCCCTTGTTCAGAGGATTTGCATACACCGCCGCCGGTATCCTGTGGTGGTTGACGTTCTTGAGGTTGTGCACGGCGTCGAGGTCGAAGTCCTGCACGTCTAGCATGACCCTCGCCATGCCGTCATCGAGCAGCTGGCACATGGCTTTTGTGAGTCCTCCGACTCCGAATCCCATGTGTATGTTGCGCTCTCTCATTATCTCGGCGAGGTACTGCGTCGAAGCTATCGACGCTCCGCCTACTCCCGTCTGGTACGAGAATCCGTCCCTGAACCACGGTGTGTTCACGACCACATCGGTACAGTACTGAGCCATCAGCAGCTTTCTCTGGTCAGTCGTAGGCTTGGCCGCGCCCGTGGCGATCTTCGAAGGTATGCCTATCTCGTCCACCACGCACACGTAGTCGATCTTCGTCTGCGATATGTGGGCAGGGAAGTTCGGATACGGCACCAGACAGTCGGTTATGGCCACGCAGTGATCGGCGTGGTTTCCGTCCACTATGGCATAGCTCAGAACGCCGCAGTCGGCCTTGCCGCCTATGCCCCTGAGGTTTCCGTAATCGTCCGCCGTCGGCGCGCCGATGAAGGCGATGTCTATGTGGCTCTCTCCCGTGGCTACCGACCTTACGCGCCCTCCGTGCGAGCGCATTATGGCGAGGCCCTTGAGCTTTCCCTGCGAGATGGCTTCTCCTATGCCGCCTCTGACGCCCGATGACTCGATATCCGTGATGGTCCCGTCTTCGATCATCGGGACGAGAGCGCTGTGCGCCTTGCCGAGCGATGTGGCGCATATCCTGATGTCCTTCAGACCCATCTCGCGGATCTCGTTCATGACCATGTTGACTATCAGGTCGCCGTCGCGGAAGTGGTGGTGGAACGATACAGTCATGCCGTCGTGGGCATCGCACTTCTCGAGCGCCTCGCGTATGTTCGCCACCAGCTTGGATTTCTTATTGTTCATTACCGGGCGAATGGTAGGCCCCGCCATCGTGACAGGCTTGTCGTCCCGGTAATTATTGCCCATGAAAGGCTCTTTCCCGGTGATCTCCAGTATCTCGTCCGGGATATCTCTTCCTACTGCGTTAATCATCCTACAGATCCCCCCTGTACACACCTGAAGCTTTGGCCAGGGCTATCGTTCTCTTTGCGCCGGCGTAGAACGCGATGTCTATCATCTTTCCGTCCACCGTGAACACGCCGATGCCCCTGGCCTTCTTGTCGTCTATCTCCCTTATCACCTTCTCTGCGTAGATGATGTCTTTTTCTTTCGGAGTATATATCTCGTGCACTACAGGGATCTGACGCGGATTCACTATCGACTTGCCGTCAAATCCCATGGAATGTATGATCTCCACTTCTCTTCTGAAGCCCTCCATGTCGTCGAGGTCGGTCCATACCGTGTCGAAGCACTGTATCCTGGCGGCTTTCGCGGCTATGATCATGTGCTGCCTCGCCCCCATGAACTCAACTCCCGTACCGGATATGGATATCTGGAGGTCTTTCGAATAATCTCCTCCGGAGAGCGCGATGCCGAACAGTCTCTCGGACGAATCGCATATGCTCATGGCATTGATGACTCCCCTCGCGGATTCGAGCGCAGCCATGATCAGGACCTCTCCCACCGGCCTTCCGAATTCTCTTTCGGCCTCCGCGATGGCGTACTCGACCGTGCGCACATCGTCAGCCGTCTCCGTCTTCGGTATGCGGATCGAATCGCAGCCTCCGGCCACAGCGCATCTTATGTCCTCGCGCCAGAGGTCGGTGTCCAGACCGTTGATGCGGACGACTCTTTCCACTCCCCTGTAGTCGATCTCCTGCAGGGCGTGATACAGAGAGTAGCGCGCCGCGTCCTTTTCCTTTTCTGCAACGGCATCCTCGAGGTCGAGCATGATGGAATCCGGCTTATATATGTACGGATCCTTTATCAGGCCCGGCTTCTGGCAGTTGAGGAACATCATCGTCCGGCGCAGACGGTATTTGTCAGGCCTGCTCATTTTATAACACCTCCCCATCCTATCCTGCCTTCGTGTCCGGCAGCTCGCATCACGGCGCATTCCACTCTGGCCTTGATGGTGCAGTCGAGCGCGCCCTTGTCGACTATGCTGACCCTGGCGTCCTTAACGTCAAGGCGGTCGAGAGTTTCCAGCGCGACCTCCTTGATCCGTTTGCCGTACTGTCTGAAGACGGCGCTGTCGATCTCGAGCTCTATGCCCTTTGCCGGCTCGATCGATACCATGCAGTCGCTGCTTTCGAGTGTGCCCGCGACCGCGGCCTTTCTGACATCCATGTTGATCCCTCCTGAAACAGTCTTCTGTCCGTTATTTGTTCTGAGCTGCGTAGTAATTCATCAGGCAGCCGTCGAGTATTATCTGCTTCCCCCTCAGCCAGAGTGAACGGCAGTATGCCCCAGTTGATGCAGTTGCTGCGGTACCTCTTCGTCGCGTATTCGTAGCAGATGTTCGCGAAGCCCCCGAGCACCTTCTGGCATGACGCGGCCTGCTCGCGGGCGGAGCCGTCTCCCGGCTTGTTCGCGAATACGCACGAGCCGAACTGGGTATTCTTCAGAAGCTCGTCGGCGTTTCCGGCAGCGGCAAGTACCTTTGTCAGCTTCGCCGGCTTTTCTCCGGCGCGGCGCGCGGCCTCGTCGGCGGCGACTGCCTTCGAGCGTCCCGCATATTCAGGCACGCGGCGCGAGAGCGCGAATTCCGAAAGCCTCAGCGGATTGCTCCTGTACGAGCTCGTCTCTCCCGAAGGTATGAGTTCGTCCGTCGTAGTGACAGGGTCTCTTATGACGGCCGCAAGCTCGAGCAGCAGGTTGTCGGCTAGCTCGTACATCTTCGGCCAGTCAGTGATGTTAGGTCCGAGTATGAGCTCTGCCTCCGGGTCCGCCTTGCCGAATCCGTAGTAGCAGCGGTTTTTGTATGCCTCGTTGTCGAAGGTATACGGGACCTGCTTCGTATCGTAATCCATGTCCGTTGCAGCCGTGATGTATCCGCCG
>CADBFL010000242.1 GCA_902793875.1 uncultured Eubacteriales bacterium
ATTGCTTATCTCCGTCCGGATACCTGCGGATCTCTATATGCCAGATATCCTGTTTCATCTGCCAGCTCCGGCCAGCGCTCCCTGAGCTCATCTCTGCCGATGAGTCTGAATCCGGAATAGTCGAACTTCGGCGCGGTGACACAGGACACGAAAGAATAGCAGTCACTTCTGAGGTTCTCCGCGGCAAAGACCGCGCCGGCCGGTATTACAGCCATCACCTTTTCGCCGCTCCCGGGATCCGGGCCGAGGAGCAGCTCCTCCCTTCCCGCATCTGTGAGCATGGTGATCCGCGTTCCGCAACCCTCGTGCCAGTACCATATCTCATCGCAGTCTATTTCGTGAAAGTGAGAGATCTCTCCCGCGTCCAGGAGGAAGTAAATGCTGCCGGCGAGAGATCTGCCGTCTTTTTCATAAGGAGCGGTATACGACTCGGAAAACGATCCTCCCTCAGGATGCGGCTCAAGCCGGTACGCCCGCTTCAGTTCATCTGCCCTTTTCATCACTTGTTATTTTCATCACTTGCTGTTTTCATCACTTGCTCTGGCCGAAGATCTCTTTCGCCAGATCGAATACCTTCGCGCATTCCTGCGGGAACACCTTCTCATGTCTTTCATATCTGGCCGCAGGATCGAACATCGTCCACTCCCAGTCGGTCTTGCTGTAGTCCTTCAGCTGCAGGGTCTCTCCGCTGATGAATATCTCCGCCGGACCGACGAAGTTGCTGAATACCTGCCTGTAGTCGCGCATCATCTTTATGTACATGTCGTCCGGGGCGTTGCTCGTCATGATAAGAAGCACTGGTATCGGGCGTCCATTGCAGCACGGCGTATCCAGGTTGTAGGTCAGGTTCTGAAAAATGAGGCGCTCGTACAGCGCTCTGAATGACGCCGTCAGCCCGGACAGGTAGTTCGGCGATCCGATGATCAGCCCGTCCGACTCGCGTATGGCATCAAGCACAGGCGTCAGTCCGTCCCTGCAGATGCAGTGTCCTTTGAACTTCTCTTTCTTGCATCCGAAGCAGGATATGCAGCCTGTGTACTTTTCGAGCCTGAAAAGGTCGAACCTCTCAACGGATGCCCCGGCGGCCTCGGCTCCCTTTGACGCCTCCGTGATAAGCGTATCCGTGTTCCAGCCCATCCTCGGGCCCGCATTCACCGCTACGATCTTTTTGCTCATTTCAATCCTCCTGTTTCTTTTTCCGGCATGGCCTCGCGCAGGACCATTCCCTGTCCGGCATGGCCTCGCGCAGGCTTATTCCTTCTCCGGTATGACCTCGAGCCAGTATCCGTCCGGGTCTGTAATGAAGTATATACCCATTTCGTGGTTTTCGAACGCTATGCAACCCATTTCTTCGTGGAGCCTGTGCGCCGCCTCGAAGTCATCGACGCGGAACGCAAGGTGGAATTCCTCCTCGCCCAGATCGTACTTCTGCGGATGCTCCGCAAGCCATGTCAGCTCAAGTTCGAAATCCGACTCCCCGTTCTTGATGAATACGATTATGTACGACCCGTCCTCGGCGATCTTTCTTCTGCATTCGGTAAGGCCGAGTGCCTTTTCGTAGAATGTCAGCGACGCATCAAGATCGCTTACATTGAAGTTTTCATGCACCATTCTGAATCTCATGCTCACTCCGTCCTCTCATCTTCAGCCGACACTGTCTCCTCTCCAGCTGACACTGTCTCCTCTCCAGCTGACACTGTCTCCTCTTCCCCTGTAACTATCTCACCTTCCCAGGTGTTTATGCCCCCGAACTCGTATACTTTCGTGTAGCCCATGTCCGCGAGCTTCTGCGATGCCTCCTTGCTGCGGTTGCCGCTGCGGCAGTATATCAGCAGGGTCTGCTCTTTATCCGGAAGAGCCTCCGGCGCCTCGTCCTCTATGGTCTCGTTCGGGACGTTGACCGCGCCTGCAATGTGCCCCTCCGCGAACTCATCGGGCCTTCTCACATCCACGATCAGATAGTCAGACTGCTCCTGCATCATCTTCATCGCCTCATCCTGCGAGATCTGAGTGTACGACGCGGAGCTGCACCCGCTCAGCAGAAGGACCGCCGCCGCGATCTGAAGGATCAGCAACAGCGGCACCGTTATCGTATAGTATTTTTTCTGAGTCTTATGTCTGAATGTGTACATCCCCGCCAGAGCTCCTGCAGACCCTCCGATGGCCGCCAACCCGAGCAGGACGCGGTTCGGTATTCGCTGCTTCTGTTTTACAGCAGCCGACTTGTCCAGCCCGTAAACGATGAATGTAAGTATATTGATAAGCGCTGTGTACACGGCCGCGCCCTGAAGCAGAGTCACAGTTCCTTCCCCATCAGGATGACGCGGTCCTCGCGCGAGAATCCGTACTTCTCATAGAATCCTGGCAGGA
Organism: uncultured Eubacteriales bacterium; assembly: GCA_902793875.1. GTDB lineage: Bacteria > Bacillota > Clostridia > Peptostreptococcales > Anaerovoracaceae > Crickella. Next base: position 2,371 of record CADBFL010000242.1, read on the forward strand.
AGCCTTCCGCTTCCGTTATGAGGTTGACCCCTGCCATGCCGCGCCTTTTCATCTCCGACAGGCAGTTGACCCCTGCCATGCCGCGCCTTTTCATCTCCGACAGGCATCTTTCGAGAAGAGTCTTGGCTATGCCCCTTCCCTGAAATGCCGGATCGACAGCAAGGTCGTTTATCTCGAACACCCTGCCGTAATGGAAGAGCATCGATGTTCCGAGTATGAAGCCAGCGATCTTTCCGTCCATGACATATTCGAGGCCGTACGACTGCTTTGACTCGAGGAGCTCCCGGACATGCGTCTCGGCATCCTTCGGATCCCACGGGTCGTTCCACGGCTCGCCGGAGAACGCTGCGGCGTATATCTCGCCGTACCTTGCAGCGTGGTCCAGCGACACAGGCCTGATGCCCTCGAGGTATGCTTCTGCCGCGGCACCGATGCCCGCAGACGCTGCAGGCTCCGGATCAGCTGCGGCCGCT
>CADBFL010000243.1:0-1147 GCA_902793875.1 uncultured Eubacteriales bacterium
TGTACGGCGAGGGAGAAGCCCTTAAGAACGCCGCAAACGGCGTCGATATGTACATCGACTTCAGGGAAGACGGAAAAGCCGATATAAGCAACGGCAGCGACGGAAGCTGGGAAGTGAGTTCTGAAGGCGCGACCATCACGTACAGCGACAGCATGGGAACGCACACATTGCCGGTCCTGAAACTGGGAGACGACATAGTAGTGGACAGCAGCGAACTGCTGAACGGCAGCGAATACCTCATGGTGCTCTCAAAATAAAACAGGATCGGGCCTGTCAGGCTTTCTCTGCGGGGATCCCGACCTCCAGAAGCTCGTTCATCTCGCGGACCTCCATGCGGTAACGAACGTGCATTATCAGCCAGATTACAGCGTAGGCGGCGATCATTATGCAGCCCATCATGCCGGCGTCGCGTAAGGTCGGCTCCAGCCAGTAAAGACTGAAGGCTATAGGAAAGTATACCGCGAGTATCATGGCGCAATGTATGATGCTCACGGCCGGAAGAGGGATCGAGTCGATCTCGTACAGTATGACCCCTCCGAATGAGACGGCGCCCATCAATCCGGAGAGAAGCGTCTGGAGCAGCAGAGCTGCAGCTGCGCTCCCGGTCTTTTCAAGCAGCTCAGGAGAGAAGGCCAGGACTTCGCCTCCTGCCGCATATGATGAAACTATGGCGATGATGTTTCCTATGGCCATGCCCAGTATGAAGCCTGTGAAAGCAAGCCGCAGCGTTCTTTTTAACATTTCCTTATCTCCTGTTTTCTTTTAATCTGCTCTTTATCTCCGGAATGAACCTTCTCGAAGCCCAGGTGCTCATGCCGTTTTTCATCTCTATCTGAAGCTGTCCTGCTATCGAGAAATCGAAGCGCTTCACCTTGTCCAGATTGATCACCTCGTAGCGGGATATCTGCATGAAAGCGCCGGGATGAAGCATCTTTACGACCTCGTACAGCGGCATCCTGAGTTCGTATGCACCGCCATCGGTAATGATGTCGAGCCTCTTGCCGTGTGTGGATATGCTGACTATGTCGGACTCGGCTATTTTGACAGCCGAAGATGAGGAACTGTAGACGGTCAGCGTCCCGGCAAGCGGATCGCGGACTCTGTCCATCAGAGCCATGACCTGGTCGTCCTTCTCCGAAGCCGTGAA
>CADBFL010000243.1:1169-2365 GCA_902793875.1 uncultured Eubacteriales bacterium
TCCGCCCGGACCCGGATAACGATCTCCAATAGTATAACATACCGGCCGTCATGGCCGTCGCCGCCGGCAGCTGCGCGGACGACCGCTCGGTGCCGGATATCGACCGCCTGCGCCGGCGCAAAATATGTGCGCTCTGTAAATGATAGAATCAGAGAAACAGGCAGACAGATGCAGCTGCCGGACATGCGGCCGGACATGCCGCAGTGAGGAGAACAGATCATGGACAGACAGATCATATACAAACAGATCATGAATACAGATAAACGGCCGATACTGCTTAAGAGACTCGGAGGCATACTGCTTGCGCTCTGCCTGACGGCAGCGATGATGCCCCTTGCGGTATCCGCTGAAACACAGGATGAAGAGCAGGCGAGCAGATGGGGCAGAGAACTGTATTTGCTGGGAAGAAGGATCGAGACATCCGGAGTGGTCTCCCCGGAGGCGGTGCCTCACAGCGGCACGATCACATATGATCAGAGCAGCAAGACCCTTACACTCGATGGCGCGGTGCTCGATCTCGACAAATACCTGATGGAAGGCGTTGAGAACAACTATGCAGCCGCGGTCAGCGCCAGCGACAGGATAAATATCGTCCTCATAGGGGAAAACCGGATAATCTCGTCAAACAGGCAATACGGAGAAGACAAGGAATACGTATACGGTATAAAGAATTCATCCGGGAATATAAACATATCCGGATCCGGTAAACTGGAAATATCTCTGACAAAGGAAGGCAGCAGGCGCTTCACGGGCATGGACTGCGGACGCGAGCTGTACATCTCGGAGTGTACTGTCGATATCATTATGGACGGAAAAGGCGTCACAGGCATAGATACCTTCGGTGATTTCGGCATAGAGGGCGACGCTAAGGTAACTGTCGCCGCCAACGGAGAAGGAAGCACGGCGTTCGACGGGACCGGGATGTTCGACGGGTCGTATGTGGCCGGAGAATCGGAACTCACCATGAAAGCGGACGGGACCGCGTTCAGATGCTACCTGCCGTCAGACTCGTTCAAAAATGACCCGCCTCAGGTCGGAATGGAAAAAAGCGGCGAAGGCGCTGATGAATGGGATACAGAAACGCACCTGAATACTTACAAATACGTGAGCTTCTCCGGGTCCAGAGCTGGCCCGCCTGTAAGAGCAAACAAGGTATATGTCCTGGGACGGAAGATCGACAGACAGTACAGCGACAT
>CADBFL010000243.1:2423-6752 GCA_902793875.1 uncultured Eubacteriales bacterium
CTGACCCTCGAAGACGCAGCGCTGGATGTGAGTGATTTTGACAGCGGGGTCCCGGGAGGCAATCTTATAGCGGGCATATATTCCATGTCTGATCTCGATCTGGTGCTGACCGGGGAAAGCACGATCTTCTCATCGAGTGAGGAATACGGAGCGGATACGGAATATGTCTACGGCATAGATACCTGGGGCAGACTGAACATATCCGGGAGCGGAACTCTGAACATTGTTCTTGCCGGAGCCGAGCCTGAAGAAGGCATTTATTCAGCTGCGCCGGACGGAGGGAATGCCAGTGTGAATATCTACGGCATAGGCACCGACGATTCGATGTCTGTCGACGAGGCCATGATCAATATAGACATGGGAGATCACGGAAAGGCAAGCGGCATGTATCTGTGGGGGCCGATCGGTCTCACGGGAGGCGCGGTCGTCGAAGTCACCTCAAAGGGAGCTGCGAACTATGCCGTGAACGGGGTGAACGATATCGCAAAATCAACGGTAAGCTCCGATTCCGTGCTCGAGATGACAGCCGATGGCATCGCGTTCAACTGCTGGTCGGCAGGCGAAGGTCTCAAGAAGGCGGGCGCCATGGTCAACAGGGCGGCAACGCCGGAGGGCGCGGGGATCTGGAATAAGTCGACATGGCTCAGGGAATATAAATATGTGAGGATCCCGGAGTATGATCCGGATGACGATATCCTGCCGCCGGATGACAGCAACCCGGGCGGCGGTACAGATAAGGCCTCGGACAGGACTGAAGGAAGAAAAGCCGCTTCGGACAAAAAGGTGAAAACCGGCGATCAGAACAATGCAGAGATATGGTATTCGATCTGCCTGTCCGCTGCGCTCATGCTTGCTCTGATGACGATCGTCAGGCTCCGCCGCAGACCGGCGCGCAGACAGAAGGATATATAACAGACGAAAACAGATACGGTACAGGCGTAACGGATCATATCGATGTGAAAAGGAGAAAAAAATGAACAACAGAAACATAAACGCAATCATCAGCATAGCTTCAGTGGTCATCATGATAATCTGGGGCACTCTGGCCGGTTCATACAGACAGGCATGGATCGCGGTATTCATCGGAGGTGTCCTTATCACATGCCTGAGCCTGTACAACAAGGGCAGGGCAGATACGAATAAGGCAGATACGAATAAGGCTGATACGGGCAGGACCGGTGCGGTCTCGGATAAGTCCGGCGCGGATACGGATAAGTCCGGCGCGGACGGCGGTGAGAACGGCAAAGAGGAAAAATGATCCGCTGGAAAAGTAGATCTGACAGAAATCCGACCGAATGTTGACGCAAAACATATGATAAAGGCTGTTTTTGCGTCAACAAATACCTTGAGTAATGTGGATGAGACAGCAAATGTTGACGCAAATCCGGTAATGAGAGCCCGTTTTACGTCAACATTTTTCTAATAATTGCTTTTGCGGCTGCAGAACGTTGACGCAAAATCTGAGCTTTTTCGATATTTGCGTCAACAACCGACCGGGAAAAGCTGGGAAAAGCCGGCCTGACTCCTGCGCGTTTCTTTTTTGCTCTTTAATTATTTGCGTTCTATGGTATTATTACTGTGTTCAAAATCAAAACAGACAAAAGGGGAAGTATAAATGAGCAAAAACAGATACAGCAAAATGCAGGGAAACATGCAGTACAACCGTCCTTCCGGAGCGTACCAGAAGAACCTGTACAAGCAGATGATCAATGCCGAGGGCGTGAAGCAGCCTAAGGGCATCGATCAGAAAACGATCAAGTGGGGAGGCATCGCCATCGGAGCATGCCTTGTCGTCATGCTCGTTCTGCTGACGGTCTTCCTGAAGTGGAAGGGCCTTCTGATCGGCATGCTGATATCCCTTGCAGTAGTCGGAGGACTTTACTTCTTCCTGCAGTACAAGCAGAAAGAGATGATCACCTACTACAAGAAGATCGGCATGACAGAAGAGATGTATATCAACGAACTCAGAAAGAGGGGCACGGACAGGAAGGCGATCGAGGCGTCGAGAAGGCAGTGGCGCAGGGTCAAGGTCGATCCGGTCGTGCAGGCTCCTCAGAAACAGAAAAAGAAATAGCGTTATCTGATCATTAGAGTTAAGCAAAAGGAGACAAAATGAAAGCAGTAGAAACGAAGAACGCTCCGGGAGCCATCGGACCGTATTCACAGGGAATCGTCGCAAACGGACTGTTATTCACATCGGGACAGCTTCCTGTCGATCCTGAGACGGGCGACATGCCTGCAACGATCGAAGAGCAGGCGGTACAGAGCTGCAAGAACGTCGGAGCGATACTCGAGGCAGCGGGGTCGAATTACGACAAGGTCGTCAAGACCACTTGCTTCCTTGCGGACATCAATGACTTTGCCGCGTTCAACTCGGTATACGCGGACTACTTCACCTCGAAGCCTGCATTCGCGGTAAAGGACCTGCCGAAAGGAGCGCTGTGCGAGATAGAGGCAATAGCAGAAGCATAGCAAAATTGATAGCTGAAAGAGTCGCCGGCGCGGGAGGGAGAGCCTACTGCGTCGGCGGTTTTGTGCGCGACAAAATAATGGGCCGCGAAAACAAGGATGTGGACATCGAGGTGCACGGCATCAGCCCGGATGAGCTGAAGGATATACTGGCAGGACTCGGTACGCCTCTGTCGTTCGGACAGAGCTTCGGAATATATACGCTCGCCGGCTCGGGAGTGGATGTCGCGATGCCCAGACGCGAGAAGAAGACCGGCGCAAAGCATACTGACTTCGAGGTCGAAGTCGACCCCTTCATAGGGACGAAAGAGGCTGCGAGGAGGAGGGACTTCACGATCAACGCTCTCATGGAGGATATCCTGACCGGAGAGGTCATAGACCATTTCGGAGGGCTCGCAGACATAGAGGCGGGAGTCATACGCCACGTGGACGACAGGACCTTCTCCGATGATCCTCTGCGCGTTCTCAGGGCCGCGATGTTCGCGGCGCGCTTCGGATTCACCGTCGCGCCTGAGACGATGGAGCTGTGCCGCGGCATGGACCTTTCCGGTCTTTCGAAAGAGAGAGTGGAGGGCGAACTGAAAAAAGCCCTGCTCGGAGCGGAAAGACCGTCGGTGTTCTTTGAGACATTGAGAGAGATGGATCAGCTGGACTTCTGGTTCCCTGAGCTGAAGGCTTTGATCGGAGTGGAGCAGGATCCGGTATACCATCCGGAAGGCGATGTATGGGTGCATACCATGGAAGTCGTCGACAGGGCGGCGAAATACAGGGACAAAGCGTCTGATCCGTACAGCTTTATGCTGCTCGCGCTGACGCACGACATGGGCAAAGCGGTAACGACGGAATACGTCAACGGCCGCATCCACGCCTACGATCACGAAAACCACGGGCTTCCGATGGCGGAGACCTTCGTAAAAAGGATCACCGGCGAAAAGGATGTCATCAGATATGTGAAGAACATGCTGCCCCTGCACATGAGGCCGAACATGCACGCGTATTCGCGCCCGGCTCTTAAAAAGACCAACAGGCTCTTTGACGAGGCCGTCGCTCCTGAAGACCTCATATGGTTTTCGATGGCGGACAGGCCGCTGATGGCGGGTGATGAGCCTTTCACCGGAGACAGCGGATTCCTCTTTGAAAGACTTGAGAAATACAGGGAGATAATGGCGAGACCTCATGTGACGGGAAAAGACCTCATAGACGCAGGGCTTACGCCTGACGAGAGCTTCAGCGACATACTCGCCTACGCTCACAAGCTGAGGCTGGCGGGCATCGATAAGGAAAGCGCCCTGAAGCAGACCCTCGCCTACGCCCGCACCAAATGAGTCAAAGTGAGTCAAAGGGGACGGTTCTTTTTGATGCGATGTCAAAAAAAGACTGGCCTGGGAGCCGCTGCGCTGGCTGGCGGGAGCTGCTTTACCCGCACAGACAGCTGTAGAGCGCGGCGATCAGCTGCCAGTCTCCGTGAGCGCAAGGGAGCGCGAACGGTCTCCTGATCCCCCTATGTGGTTTTGCAAAATTACACCCGCTGTATTATGTTACGTCCTATTCCTGTATATCGTTCAATCTGTCTTACCGACAATCCCTCATCCTTCAGCAGCCGGATATAGTTGTTTCGTTCCTCTTTTCCCAATGACTTCAGTACCGATCCGTTGCTTGTTCCCAGACATGATCGCAATGTGTCTCTGGCCCACTCATCGTCGTTCCTGTATGATTCATACTCCATACATCGGTCATTATTTCCCATACGAATGAATGCTTCATATTCTTTATAATCCCCAAGCAGTTCACATATCAAAGATGTGTCGGCCAGGGCTCCTCTTTTGCCATAATGACTGTAACTGCTCCATTTATAATGAG
>CADBFL010000244.1 GCA_902793875.1 uncultured Eubacteriales bacterium
ATAGGCGCCGGAGCGACCGCGGCAAAGCTGGCGGCGATGGGAAAGAAGATCACTTTTCTCATACTCACTGACGGCAGGTACGGCGACGGCTTTTCAGACGGCGTGAAGGGAGACGCTCTGGCCGGACTCAGAAAGCAGGAGGCGCTGAACTCGGCCGCGTGCCTGGGCGTAAGGGATGTACGCTTCCTCGAACTTTGCGACGGCGGCTTTTATGAATATGAAGACATGCTGAAGGGCATCGCGAAGACCGTCGGCGAATGCGCGCCCGACCTCATCTTCGCGCCGGATCCGCTGACCGGAAGAGAATTCCACCCGGATCATCTGAACGGCGGCAATGCGGCCTCGCATGTCGCGTACATCGCGCCTTATGCGGGGATAATGGAACATTACGGAGCGGCGGCTGCTGACGTGAAGGCCATAGCCTTCTACATGACTGCGGAGGCCAACCGCTTTGTGAAGATACCGAAAGAGATGTTCAGGCTTCAGAACGAAGCGCTGTTCGGCAAGCGAGGCGACTGGCGCTCTATCTGAAACTGCGGTCGGCGGACTTCGGGCTCCGGAATCTGTGCGCGCATGCCGAGGGCTTTCGCGTGCTCGGGCAGACGCACATGCACTGCATGCCCGAAACAGTATGAACAGAAATACACAGTCCTGACATAAATCTGTGGTAGAATCTCTTGAGATGTCTAAAAAAGGAATTCGGGAATAAACATATGAGAAGCGAAAAAAACAAGCATTCAGCACAGAAGAACAAGCACTCCGCGAGCAGGATAGATGCCGTGAAGGACAAGGCCGTCGATATATGGGACGACTTCATGGATCAGCCGCTCAAGAAAAAGATCCTGATCATAATCAGGGATCTTTGCGTGCTCATGGTCGTGTTCGTCATCCTTACATTAAGCATAACGGCGATCAGGGTCGGGAGGATCAACAAAGACAGCCTGTACGCCAGCATAGAGCGCTCGTCGATACTCTACGACAAGGACGGCGTCGAGGTGGACACGCTCCACTACGGCGAAGACAGGACAATGGCCTCGATCGACGAGATGCCTGAGGATCTCAGGAATTCTTTCATCGCCATCGAGGACAAAACGTTCTATAAGCACCACGGATTCAACTGGCGAAGGATGTTCGGAGCCGTGCTGTCGAAACTCCTCGGGCGGTCCGCCGCAATAAGCGGCACATCGACGATCACCCAGCAGCTTGCCCGAAACGCCTATCTGTCAGAGATAAAGAGCCAGCGAAGCATACGCAGAAAGCTGTCCGAGATGTATATCGCGTGGCGCCTCGAAAGGAACCTTACCAAGGACGAGATACTCGAGGCGTATCTGAACACGATATATCTGGGCTACGGCAACTACGGCGTGAGCGCGGCCGCGAGGACGTACTTTTCAAAAGACGTGGACCAGCTGACCCTGGAGGAGAGCGCGGCTCTGGCGGCGCTGCCGCAGGCGCCGGACGCCTACGCTCTGATCAGCGAGGACCCTGAGTCCGGAGAGGAGATCAAACACATCACCTATTATTCTCTCGATGACATCAGCAATAAAACTGATGACGCTGAAAGCAGCGAAAGCGAGTCGGACGGATCCGATGAAGGATCCGATGAAGGATCCGAAGGCACGGGACTTTACGCCAATGACGTATCCAAAGACAGGCGCGATCTTGTGCTCGATCTGATGGCGGATCAGGGATATATCTCGTCTGCGGACGCGGACGGAGCGAAAGTAAAGGTGATCGATATTCTCGCGCCGAGTTTCGAGCGCAAGGATAACGCCTATACATATTTCAGCGATTATGTGGCGGACGTCGTGATGAACGACCTGATGAAAAAGTATGATATCAGCGCAGAGGAAGCCGAGCGGATGCTGTACACGGGAGGCCTCCGGATCTACACGACGATCGACGATGAGATGCAGAACGCGATATACGATGAATTCAGGGACGATTCCAATTTCCCTGCCGCAGTGGACGGCAGCAGGGTCCAGGCCAGCATGGTCGTGACGGAGGTCGGCACCGGAAAGATCGTCGGATTCATGGGAGGCCGCGGAGGAGAAGGATCCAAGCTCTTCAACCGCGCGGTAAGCCCGAGGCAGCCGGGATCATCCATAAAGCCGCTCGCGGTATACGGAGCAGCTCTTCAGAAGAGCTATGAATACGCGTCCAAGGGCAAGAAATTCCCGTTCGTGGATTTCGGCGTCGACAGCCAGGGAGCCAAATACTGGGGCGACTATATCACCGCTGCGTCGAACGTGATCGATGAACCGATGAACATCGGCGGCAGGGAGTGGCCGCAGAACTATACCAGGAGCTACTCGGGCGGCAATACCCTGAGGACCGCGCTGCAGCAGTCCATCAACACCTGCGCCGTCAAGATACTTCTGCAGGTAGGGGATGACTACTCCATCGAGATGCTCGAAAAATACGGGCTCACCACCATCGAGACTGACAAGAGCAAAGAGGTGAACGATGTGAATCCGGCAGCCCTCGCTCTCGGAGCCATGACATACGGAGTCACTCCGCTGGATATGGCGCTGGCGTACGGCGTATATCCGAACGGAGGCGAGATCAATACGGCGGTATGCTATACGGAGGTGAAGGACGGCAACGGCAAGTCCATGCTGAAGAGCAAAACGAGCTCGAAGAAAGTCCTTGACGAGGGCGTAGCCTGGATCATGACAGATCTTCTCAAATCGGTCGTATCAAGGGGCATCGCCGGCAACGCCTCCATTTCGGGCGTCGAGGTAGGAGGCAAGACCGGAACTACCAACGACAGCTACGACTTCTGGTTCGACGGCTTTACGCCTAAATACTCAGCGGCCCTGTGGATAGGCACCGCTCGTCATCGCAGGCGGCGGCTCTCTGGAGCAGGATAATGAGTCAGTGCGGAAGCGTCACAGAGGGCGAATACCGCGAGATGCCTTCCGGCGTCATCAGGACCAGCGGCGAATACTTCACCAAGGGCACCGAAAAGAACCTCAGCAGCTACAGAGGCGGAAGCGGCGGCGGAGGCGGAAGCAGCAGTGACGAGCTGTCCGAAGAAGAGAAGCTGAGACAGGAAGAAGAAGCTAAAAAGAAAGCAGAAGAAGAAGCTAAAAAGAAAGCAGAAGAAGAAGCTAAAAAGAAAGCAGCAGAAGAAGAAGAGGCAAAGAAAAAGAAGGAAGAACAGGATGACCCGGAACCAATGCCTACACCGACGCCTGACCCGGACCCAACGCCTACACCGCCTACACCGAAACCTGACCCGGAACCTGAGCCTGAACCGGAACCAGAGTCGACAACGAGCGGGATATAACGACAGCAGACATCAATGATCAGAGGCGAAAGATGGCATATATACTTGCTTACGATATCGGAACAACAGGAGTCAAGACCTGCCTTTTCGAAGTAGAAAAGGCCATAAAGCTTATCGTTGCGGCATCGGCGGAATATCCGCTGTACGTGCTTGACGGCGGCGGGGTCGAACAGGATGCCGACGACTGGTGGAAGGGCATGGCCGAAAGCACGGCCGA
>CADBFL010000245.1 GCA_902793875.1 uncultured Eubacteriales bacterium
GTAGATGTTCACCCTGCAGCCTTTGCCCGCGACTATGGTCGAAAGCGCGGTGCCGAAGCTTCCCGCTCCTGTGAATGCTACTGTTTTCATTATATGTTCCGTCTCCGTTTCAGCTTATTATTTGACTTTTACCGCCTTATATGCAGACCAGCTGCTGTAGTAAGGCTTGCTGCCGATCTTCGAGTAAGTCCTTATTCTGAAATAGTATATCTTCTTTGAGGCAAGGCCTGTGATCTTTCTGGATGTTTTTGTGTATCCTCCCACATTTACAGCCTTGTTGCCGGACTTGAAGTCCTTTCTCAGGCTGTACTGGATCTGGTAGCCGGTGATCACCTTAGGCATCTTGTTAACCTGCTTCGCCCACGTAAGCGTGACCGCTCTTTTTGCAGCGGCTGCGCGCGTGATCTTGCTTCCTTTCGGCACGATCGTATAGGATGCCGTTTTTGTTCCTGAATAATTGCCCTTGAATTTGACTGTGATCGTATATGTGCCGACGTTCGTGCATCCCTTCGGCAGTGTGACTGTATAGTCGGTGTTTTTCTTCAGATCTTTGTTCCCGGACCTGACATATACCGTCGGAGTCTGGGCTTTTTTGTTCCATGTGAATGTCGTCTTCGAGAGAGTCACTCTCGGCAGCATATCAACGGCCCGTATTTCTTCAGCTTCACAGGCTGTGCATTTTCTGATCTCCGTTCCCTCTTTTGTCTGCGTAGGCTCCACAGTGCGTTCCCATTCGCCCCACTTGTGGCCCGCAGGGATGCGCTTCTCACCTTCCTTCAGCAGCCTGTTGCCTTCATCGTCAGCAAAGTCCAGTCCGCATTTGGAGCAGTGCCAGTATTCGCAGGCGCCGTCTTCCGTGCACGTGGCCGGAGTCGGGCCGAAATACTGCATTTCATGATCGCAGACCACCTCCTGGCTCGGGTCGTAGTCCGTACCTGACACCTGCAGTTCCGATTCCTCGTAGACCTGACGGGTCTTATCGTTATAGCTGTATGAAATGCCGGAGCAGACATAATCAAACCCGCCGGTGCCTGCTGCGCAGCCTTTCATGAAAAGATCATCCGTCGATCCTGTCGCTGCTTCATCATCGTCACAGTTTGTCACATCCACCAGATAGTTTTTGCTGTCACCCATGTGGACTATATTCCACATGTGCGGGCCGCCTTTGCGTTCTTCTGCAGGTCCGTATTCCATGTTCCCCGACACGATGTGGCTCATCAGCCCGGCTTCTCTGAATTCGGACAGATCGCACAGGACCTTGAACGCTTTCGAATATCCCTCGCATACTACATTCGTAGTCTTGTCACCGTCGAAGACATATATCACCTGCCATATGTCCCCGTACGGAGTCTCCGAATCGAGCCCTGCATCTTCGTATGTAACAAGATTGCATATCTCGTCTTTATACTTCTTCAGTTTCTGATAATCGCTCCTCCCGGAATTGTTCTTTACTATCTCAGCAGCATTTTCTGCCGCGGTCCCGGCACTTGCCGTTTTTTCTTTATTTATGTCCGTTGTCCCTCTCTTGTTTGCCTGGCTGTATCCCTGGGCGACATAGAAGCAGAATGACCACGCGTTGTAAGATTCATCTATAGAGATCCTCCAGATGCCGTCTCCGGGATTTCTGGCGGTGTATTCGCCCATTTCGGCATGGTAGCCTTTGACTTTATCGAACCAGTACAGATCGTACGGCATGTCCGCGATCAGCGATGTAACGACTTTACTGTCATTGAAGTCAAACTTTGCGTAAAATGCCTCTTTTGCTGCTTCTGTGATCCTGCCGTCTTCAACGATAGCATCGACCCCGAGGTCTTCTGCCGTGAACTCGGTCTGTCCGCCAACAAACAGGGATGCCGGGACGTTGATGACTGTGCTGTCCGATTCGCCTCTTGCGATCCCTTCGAGCGCGGACCTCAGTTCGTCGTATACCACTTTATCGTTCCCCTTCAGCTTGCTGCCGCGGGTATTCTTTGCAGGAGTTTCATCACCGTCTTCTTTTATGCTGAGCTCCGCCTCCTGCATGAGGAATCCCTCAAGAAGCTCCTCTTCACCCGCCATCGAAAGGTTCTTCTGACTGACAGATGTATCGACCGTATCGGATACCTCAGCGGCAGCCGGATCCGACGCCTCACCTTCTACAGCAGGCGCGCCGGCGCCGGCATCTTCCACGGCGAATACTGCCGACGGCATGAACGTGAGTATCATCGCCAGTGACAGCATCATTGCCAGCATTCGAGCTCCTTTTCCTGTTTTCATAGCTGTTCTCCTTTGTCTATATAACAACCTTTCCTTCGAGTACTGCCTTGAGGCGTTCGCCGTACGGGCTCTTGCCGTAGCGCCTGACGCTCTTCGCGAGCATCTCGTCGTCTATC
>CADBFL010000246.1 GCA_902793875.1 uncultured Eubacteriales bacterium
GCGGAGCATGGCATCTCCTGCAGCGGCCACCATGCTCGTCAGATGACAAAGGCGGACTACGATCATTACGACATGATCATCTGCATGGATGACAATAATGTAAGGAATACCGCCGGGATATGCGGCGGCGATCCGGAGGGAAAGATCAGCCTGCTGCTGGACTTTACTGAAAGGACGGGACAGCAGGTGGCGGATCCGTGGTATACGGGCAACTTTGACGCCACATGGCGTGATGTGACAGAAGGTTGTGAAGGTCTTCTCAGGGGGTACGGATGCAGATAATACATGCTGACATAGTTTATTCTGAAAACAGTAAGCAGCTTGCGGTGCACCGCGACAGCTATGTTGCTGTGGAAGGCGGCAGAGTAAAGTATATCTGGTCCGAAGTGCCGGAGGAATACAGCAGCGTTCCCGTGACAGATCACGGCAGCGATGTTCTGATCCCTGCGTTTTCCGATCTTCATGTGCATGCTCCGCAGTATCCGAACCGGGGCTTCGGGACAGATCTTCTGCTCGAGGACTGGCTCGAACAGATCACATTTCCGATGGAGGCCAGGTATGCGGATCCTGAATTTGCGAAACTTGCGTACGATGCCTTTGTCGATCACCTGATCGCCGAAGGGACCATGCACGCCTGTGTTTACGGAACGGTCCATACTGAGGCAACGTCTTATCTGATCGAGCGGATGGATAAAAAAGGGATAAAGGGATTTGCCGGGAAGATCGGCATGGACCGCAGCGCCCGCGAGGATCTTCTCGAGAGTCCTGAAAAGGCGCTCCGCGAGACCGAGGCCTTTCTTGAAAAATACAGCGGCAACCGGAACACAAAACCGATACTAACGCCGAGGTTTGCTCCGACCTGCACGGGAGAGCTGATCAACGGGCTGGGAAGGCTCGGTAAAAAATATAACACAGGCATGCAGACCCACCTCGTAGAATCGCTCTGGGAGGCCGAACAGGCAAGACTGCTGTTCCCTGAATGCTCGTGCGATATAGAGATTTATGAGAGAGCCGGACTCATGGACAACGGACCTGTCATCGGAGGACATTTCATATTCCCTTCGGAGGATGACATCCACATCATGCAGAAATACGACTGCTATGCGGCCCACTGCCCGGATGCGACGGTGAGCGTCATAGCGGGGATAATGCCGGCGGGCGCTCTGCTCGACAGGGGCATCAGGATCGGCCTCGGTACCGACATCTCTGCGGGGCATCACGTGGGCGTCTACACACAGGTGGGGCGTGCGGTCCAGCTCTCAAAACTGAAGAACTTTTATGAACCTGACGGGAACAACACGATCTCATTCCCGGAGGCGTTCTGGATGGCGACAAAGCAGAGCGGACAGCTCTTCGGAGACACAGGGTCCCTGGAGCCGGGCGCGGTATTCGACGCGCTCGTCATAAAAGACCTGTCCGATGCTGCAGTGAAGCTTACGCCGGAGCAGAAAGTCGAAAGGTTCTGCTATGCCGGCACAAAAGAAGATATCGCAGCGCGGTACATGGACGGCGAAGAGATCCCGGATGGAACTGACGACTGAAAGGCTTACACTGCGTCCGTGGGAGGAATCGGACGCGGAATCACTGTATGAATACGCAAAAGACGAGCGGATCGGACCTGTCGCGGGCTGGCCCGCTCATTCAGATGTAAATGAGAGCCTTCAGGTCATCAGGACCGTGTTTTCCGCACCGGAAACCTATGCTGTCTGCCTCAGGGAGGACGGCAGGGCGATAGGCTGCGTCGGACTGACAACTGGAAAGATGAGCAATCTGGATCTGCCGGAAGGCGAGGGAGAGATCGGCTACTGGATAGGCGTTCCGTTCTGGGGACGCGGCCTCATCCCCGAGGCGGTGCGCGAACTCATCCGCCGGGCCTTTGAGGATCTTGGATTTGAAACTTTATGGTGCGGCTATACGGAAGGCAACGAAAAGTCGCGCCGGGTGCAGGAGAAGTGCGGATTCAGCTACCATCACACAAATAAAGACGTATACTGGAAGATGATGGACGACATAAGGACCGAACACATCATGAGGCTCACGAAAGAAGAATGGCTGAGCCTCAGAGGAAAGGAGAGATAAGGGGCAATATGGACGAGAGCTTTGATCTTCAGAAGTATCTGACGGACGGAGTCGAACAGGTGATAAAGGACGCTCTTAAAGCGATGCTGAAAGACCCGCGCGAGAGCGCATTTCTTGCGAAGTTCGCGCTTGCCTGCAAGGCGGCGGACAAGAAGAGAGAGAAAAACGAGAAACAGGGTCTTCACGTGCCTTCGTACCTGATAGCGAGCATTACCTCGGTGTGCAACCTGCACTGCGAGGGCTGCTATTCGAGGGC
>CADBFL010000247.1 GCA_902793875.1 uncultured Eubacteriales bacterium
GCGGCCGTGATGTCGCTGCAGCTCACGACGCGGTCGTATCCCCTGTGCATGCGCATGATGCGGGCCGTGCGCTCGGATGAGCCGCCTGCCCTTCCGACTGTCTGCCAGCCGAACTTCTTCACGGCGCTCAGGGCGTGCCACATCTGCACCGCCTTTGCCCTGCCCTTCCGCGGCAGCATGCTGACCGGTATGCAGTAGGTGTCGAGCACCACGACATCAGAGCTGTATATCGCCCTGATCTGCCTGAGTATCTCGCCGGCATACGAGAGGGATCTGAGAGATCTCTCCTTGCGCAGCAGGCGGCAAAGGGTCTTCACCTCTGCGCCTTTGTCCTGCAGAGCCTTTTCGAGCATGGCGATATCGGTCGACTTCTCATCGCTCTCGCGGCTTATTATAGCTATTCTTGCCTTTCTGTTCTTCATCCTGCGGTATCCCTGCCTCAGATGAGACCGTCTTTTCCGGCCATTTCGATAAATCTTTCGGTATTCTTTCCGTCATGGAATTCGACTATCCTGCTGAAGCGCCGCTCCTCTTCATCGCTGTGCGGCCTTCCGTATACGCTTTCTATCGCGGCCCTGAGTTCTTCGTCGCTGCGGCACACCTCGCCGAAGGCCAGCTCTTCGGTCAGCATCAGCCTTGCCGTCTGTCCGTAGCGGGCCACCGTTTCGTCCTTTTCTTCCCAGTCGAATATGACGTTTGCCCCGCGGTAGAACGCGTCATAGGCTATCGATGAATAGTCCGTGATGAGGGTGTCCGTCCTTCTCAGCACCTCTTCGTGCGTGATGTCCGGAAGCATCAGCTTCAGAACGTCGCTGCCGCCGTTTCTCCCGGCATTGGCGCATTCCGCCACGGCGTATTTCTTGATAAGCGGATGAGGCAGCACCACGACCCTGTCCTTAAGATCGTCCGGCACCGCATCGTATATCTTTTCGATGAACCTGTAATATGTCGTGCTCCTGAAGTCCTCGGCGGCGAGCACCGCTTCCCACGGCCTCCATGTAGGCATTATCACTATGCGGTCGTGCTCATCCTCCCTGTACGACCTGTCGAATTTGAGCAGTCCGCAGATGTACAGGTTCTCAGGCGGCGTGTCTCCTCTGTAGATGAAATGCTCCGCCTCGAGCTTTGACGAGACCACGATGCGGTTTTTGTAGCCCGGCCTCTCTGTCATTTTGAAGAAAGCCCTGGTCTCGGAGTCGAGGGAGATCATGTACATGACGCCGTGCTGCAGGAACACGTAATTGATCCCCGCGTGCAGATCCCAGTACTTGAGGAACGGGCTCACCGGCCTCAGGTCGACGTTGTGGTTTATGGTCTCGGTCGCGATGACCGTCTTCGATCTGAACAGATGGTAATAGTGGCTCAGCGAGTACTTCGGCAACAGGTTCCTGCGGTACCGGTCAGGCACGGCATGCCACGCCGGGCAGTTCCTGCTCAGCACATAATACGCATTGGAGCAGTCCTTATCCATCAGCTTCTCGTAAAGCGCGGAGGCCGACTCCTCGTAGCGCTCGCTGTTTTTCTCGAAGAGTATCACAGGGGCCTTAGACCTTGGGAAAGGCAGCTTTGCAAGAGCGTAGGCGATGCCTATGATGATCCTCTGGCCGAGCCTGTCCGAATAATTGGCGTCCCTCACCACAAGAGCGGTCCCGCTCACGAATTCCTGCAGATAGCACGCCATCGCTCCCTTTTTAAGGTCGAGACTTATGATCTTCGTGTATATGATCCTGCGTATCTTGTCCAGGCGGCTCGCCGCGATGATCCTGTGCTCCGCGCCGAATATGTCTATGAGTCCTATCTGGTTTCTGTATTTGAAGCTGCTCAGGTCCTCCTTCGGGATCGTTACGGAATATCTGTCTCCCTTTCTTTCAAGCTCGTATTCGCGCTCGCAGATATATGCGTGGTCGAGCCAGGACAGCCTTTTCTGTCTGAAGCTGATGACGATGTCGCCGCCCTTCTCCCTGACCGAGTAAGAGCTGACGGGCATGAGCCCGTGAATGAGCCCGAAGTCCGCCTTGCGCAGCTTTCCTATGGTGTTATATGCGTCTATGCGCCAGCCCGGCAGCACACGCCTGGTTTCGCGCGGGTTGTCTTCCGTCCTGACGCCTCCGATCAGAGAATAGTATTCGACATCATCGTATCCGTCCAGCTCTCTGAAAGCCTCGCGGTACGACTCCTTCATGCCGCCTTCGAACACGACCATCACATGCCGCCCTTCGGCCTGCCTTTTTTCTATCGCCTTGCGCAGCTCGTCCGAAAGCCCTCCGCTCAGATCGGATACTCCTATGAGGTGCACCGGCTTATCATCGTCCCTTTCCGGCTTTTCGACGTATAGTCGGGCCTTTCGTCCTTTCCGAGCGCTTCCGCCACCTCATCCGCAGTGCGGCAGATGTCGAAGGGAAGTTCCCTGACGTCCATGTACATGCCGCGGTCGCGGATGTATTCATCGAGATCGTAGGTGAAGAGAACGACCCTGCGGCCCGTGCCCGCGTAGTCGAACATCACGCTCGAATAGTCGGTGACAAGAGCGTCCGCCGCGTTCAGAAATGCGGCCCGTGCCCGCGTAGTCGAACATCACGCTCGAATAGTCGGTGACAAGAGCGTCCGCCGCGTTCAGAAAATCGTAGGTCTCGTATTCCTCAGGAAAAGGTCTTATATGAGAGTAGTCGTCATACGTTATGCGGCCGGACACGAATGGATGCAGATTCACATAAAGAAGCTGATCGTCTGCGAGCCTCCCGTCGAGCTCTCTGAGATAGCCCTTTATCCTGCCTGTCTGCTCTTCGGCGCTGACATTCTTAGCGTCTCCGCCGCGCCAGGTCGGCATGTACGCGTATACCCTCTTCCCTTCGATGCCC
>CADBFL010000248.1 GCA_902793875.1 uncultured Eubacteriales bacterium
TGCGGCTGAGGATGTCGAAACTTATATTTCAACGGCGCATAAAGCGATCATCAAAGAATCGGTGCGAAAACAGGCACGCAACATGGGGACTACCGCAGCAGCGGTGAGGATCTCGGGCGACCGGGCAATTGTCTTCAATGTGGGCGACAGCAGGGTATATATATACAGAAACGGCAGGCTGACGCAGTTATCCAGGGACCACAGTGTGGTGCAGTCGCTGATAGACAATGGACTGCTGAAAGAAGAAGAAAGAAGCGCAAGCAAATATGCCGGAGAGCTGACCCAGTACATCGGCATGATATCCGAAGATGATATCGAGCCAAGCGCATATACAAAAGTAGTTAATATCATGCCGGGAGATGTGCTCCTGCTTTGCAGCGACGGCCTCACGGGAGAGATAAGCGACACACAGCTGGTCGGTATCCTGGACAGCTGTAAAAAGGATGATGTCGAAACGATCTGCATCAAACTGATTAAAAAAGCAACAGAGGGAGGGTGCAGAGATAACGTGTCGGTAATAGTTTGCAGAATGGAGTAGCTTGGGAGCACAGATGGACGAATACAAAAAATACGAACCGATTTTCGGATCGTGGTATCTCGGCAGACTGATAGGCAAAGGCAGCTTCGGCAAGGTCTTTGAAATAACCAGGGAGGAATTCGGAGCGACATACAAGGCAGCTCTGAAGGTTATTTCAGTACCTCAGGATGATGATGATGTCAAGTCAAGGCTGGCGGAAGGCACGGACTTCCAGTCGGTATCGGATTACTATGAAGAGATCCTTAAAGAGATAGTCAATGAAAATATGATAATGTCCCGACTCAAGGGCAACAGCAATATCGTCAGTTATGAAGATCATCAGATCATCCCGCATGAGGACGGCATAGGCTACGACATACTGATACGAATGGAACTGCTTACGCCGCTGCTCGACAGGATCATAGCCAGAAAATTGGATAAAGGAGAAGTGATAAAGCTCGGCATAGACATGTGCAAGGCTCTTGAGATATGCCATAAAAAAGATATCATCCACAGAGATATAAAGCCGCAGAATATATTCATTTCGGACAACGGAGACTTCAAACTGGGAGATTTCGGCATAGCCAGAACGATAGAGAAGACCACAGGCGGCATGTCGAAGAAGGGTACCTACAAGTACATGGCCCCGGAAGTTTTCAGGGGAGAGGATTACGGCGCTACGGTGGACATCTATTCGCTCGGTCTGGTACTATACTGGCTTCTCAACGGAAACAGAATGCCTTTCCTGCCGCCGCAGCCGGCAAAAGTGACGGCGAATGATGAAGAGACAGCGAAAATGAGACGTTTTCGCGGCGAACCGATACCTGCGCCGGCAGAAGCAGATCCGATGCTTGCGTACATAATACAAAAAGCGTGTGCCAACATACCTGAGGACAGATATCAGACGGCTGAACAGATGCGAAGGGACCTTGAGAGCTATCAGGAGGGCTATATTCCGGAACGGGGAGTGACCGCTGATATGGCAGCGAATACGATCCCGGGGACGGAGAACGATACCGTACCGCTGTTTGCGGCGATAAAGTCTGCCGCAAAGAAGAAGCCTGCGCCGGCGGGTGCTGTTACGGTACAGGAATCTGCGCCAACCGGATCTGTTGGTACAGCGGAATCCGTATCGGCGGAAAAGAAGAACGCGTCCTGGAAAGACTATATACAGAAAAACAGGATAGCTGCTGTCGCCGGGATCCTAGCCGCGGCGTTCTTCCTGTTCTTTTTCTCCGTCATCATGATCCTGCAGATAGCTCCGGACAGCGGGATCGCTGCCGCAATAGATTCTTTCGTAGAAAGCATTACCGGAGGCAGGGGTTATACCGATACGGAAATGAACCCTGATGTTTATGATGCCTATACTGATGTGCTTAATGAAACATCAGACAAGATTCGCACGTATTGGTGGCAGAAGGATATTTACGACAGATATGCGAACGAAGAAGCGATTGCCGCGGATGCGACCTTGCCTCTGGAACACCCTGAGAACAGATGTGTTGCTGTAACCGATGTTTTCGGTGACCGTGAACCTGAGCTGCTGTTCTTCACGATAGGGGAAGATAAATTAGCGTATCTGGGCATTTGCTACTATCAGTATGGAGCGGCAGAAACGGCAAAGTTCAGGACGGACGGTCTTTATGCGGAAGACTTTTCTCCGTGGGGGCAGGCGTTTTTCTCAGACGATATAGAAAAAGACACAAAATACATAATATATACAGGAAAGGAGGCAGATACATTCTATATTGCATCAAGCATGGCGGATGATGGCCTCAAGAAATTCTTCAG
>CADBFL010000249.1 GCA_902793875.1 uncultured Eubacteriales bacterium
GCTGATCCCGGATGCAATAGAGGATAAGATCATTGACGCGTTTGTTGCGTGGCTGAGGGGGATATTATGAGAAATATAATAGTGGTCGAAGCGGTTTCAACAGGCTATAACTTCGTCGAAGATATCTACCGCAGGGGATTCAATCCGGTGGTCCTGGAACCGAAAGATCCTTCTGATGACATCGTCGCCAAGCGAAAGACCGCCTATGAGCTGATGTACAGACTTCCTGAGATCATAAAGGAGGCGGACACTTTCGAGGAGACTCTCGAACTGGTAAGAAGCTTTGACCCTGTCCTTGTGATAGCAGCCTCGGAAAACGGAGTGCCGCTTGCGACGCGCCTTGCGGATGAGCTGGGGCTTCCGGGAAACCCGTATAAGAATATAGACAAAATGATAAACAAGGACGCGATGCAGAAGGCGCTCGAAGACGCCGGCATACGTTCGATCAAAGGGCGGAGGGTCAAAAGCCCGGAGGAAGCGCTCGAATTCTGCCGCGAAAACGGATTTACAACTGCGGTGGTAAAACCTCTCCGCGGCGCCGGCAGCCAGGGCCTCTTTCTGTGCGACGATCTGGATGAGGTGAAGAATGCCGTAAGCGAAGTCCTGTCGATGAAAAACTTTTTCGGCAATGAGAACCGGGAAGTGCTCGTGCAGGAACGCATCGTAGGCACGGAGCACATAGTCAATACCGCTTCATGCGACGGCATGCACAGAGTCACGTCTGTTCTCAGATACAAAAAGATCGCTACTCCTGAGGGCGGGTACATATATGACTACATGGAGAATATCATGAGGCTCGAGCCTGGCCACGGAGCTCTGATCGAATACGCGCTGAAAGTCGCCGACGCGATCGGGATTCGCTACGGCATGATCCACGGCGAATACATGCTCGATAAGAACGGCCCCGTTCTCATAGAGGTAAACTGCCGCCCGATAGGAGGCACTCAGCCTGCCGAATACATGGACATGATCTTCGGACAGCACGAGACTGACTCCATGCTCGACAGCATGCTCGATCCTGAGAAATTCAAACGCGATGCGGCGATGCCTTACCGCCCTCTCCGCAAAGCGGTGCTCAAATTCATCATGGTGCCGAACGAGATGGATGTGGAGGATCATCCTGTCTGGATCGTGGCAAAGAGACTCAGAAGCGTGTCAAGCCTGTCGGTAGAAAACGTGTCTTCGCCTAAGCACTACTTCAAGACGAGGGATGTCGAGAGCAGCGGGGGCATGATATTCATGGTCCATGACGATGAGGATCTTGTGCTGTCGGAACTCAATTTCATGAGAACGATAGAGAAGCATTTTTTCCAGTTCCTGCTGAACGAAGGAATGTCGAGGCCGTGGTTCAGAAAAGAGGGCACCATGACGGACTTCAGCGATGTGCTCCGCAGGAACGGCTGCTGCGGAAGCGTTCTTCTGGCAACGGATACACCGGAGCGGAGAGAAGGCATGCAGGTAGTGTCGCCGGATACTCTGGCGGATGCGAATGGAGGCTTCGATTATGTTATCGTGGGCTATCAGAACTGCCTTATCGGACGCAGCGAGTCAGATCTGCTGGAACTGTTTTTTGACACGGTCGATCAGGTCAGAGAAGGCGGCAAGGTCATAATACCGCCTGAGATATACAGGTATTTTTCGTACGGAAGGAAGGGCGCTGAGCTGCTGCTGTCCATAGCGAGGTGCACGATAGAGGCGCCGGTACAGGGGGCTGCGGCGGATGTAGTGGCCACCAGGTGAACGCGCAGCTGCAGGCGCTGCCGCATTCTGTAAAAGACAATAAAGCGGGGCCCGGGACAAATATCCCGGGCCCTGCCCGGGGATGACAGGGAGAGACGAATGGCCTGGTACGACGAAGCCGTTTTTTACCATATATATCCGCTGGGTCTGCTGGGGGCGCCGGAGCGCAACGAATACGGCGAGCCCGCGCACAGACTTCAGGAACTGAGACCGTGGATCCTTCATATGAAGGACTGCGGTTTTAACGCGCTTTATTTCGGTCCGTGCTTCTCGTCGGGTTCTCACGGCTATGACACCGCGGATTACCGCAGGGTAGATGAGAGGCTCGGAGACAACGGCGACCTGAAAGAAATGATCCGTTTTTGCCATGAAGAGGGCATCCGGGTCATACTTGACGGAGTGTTCAACCATACGGGCCGTGATTTTTTCGCTTTCCGGGATCTGAAAGAAAACAGAGAGGGAAGCCGGTACATAAACTGGTACTGCAATGTGAACTTCGGGGGGAACAACAGCTACGACGACGGTTTCTCGTACGATAAC
>CADBFL010000250.1 GCA_902793875.1 uncultured Eubacteriales bacterium
CCAGTGCTGCGAGGATTTCGCCCTGATGCGCAGCATCCCGGGAATGACGGTCATCTGCCCGGCGGATGATGTAGAAGCCCGCGCTGCGGTAAAGGCCGCGTACGAATTCGAGGGACCTGTATATCTCAGATTCGGGCGCTCGGGCGTTCCCGTGTTCCACGATGAGGACAGCTTCAGCTTCGGGATAGGAAAGGGAGAAGTCCTGAAGGACGGAAACGATGTGGCCATAATCGCGACGGGCATCATGGTATCTGAAGCCATGGAGGCCGGAGAAGTGCTGAAGTCTCAGGGCATCGATGCCAGAGTCATCAACATGGCTACGATAAAGCCTCTCGACGAGGAGCTGGTGCTGAAGGCCGCCCGCGAATGCGGCAGAGTCGTTACATGTCAGAGTCGTTACATGTGAAGAACACTCGGTCATCGGAGGGCTCGGAGAAGCCGTCAGCTCGCTCCTTTCCGAAAAGCATCCGGTACCGGTGCGCCGCATCGGGGTCAACGATGAATTCGGACACTCCGGTCCTGCTGCGGAACTGCTGAAGGACTTCGGCCTCTCGGCAGAGAATATCGTAAAGACCGTTAAAGAGTTCAGATAACACGAGGAGGTCATGAGATGAAGTTTTTCATAGATACAGCCAAAGTCGAGGACATCAGAAAAGCCAACGACATGGGCATAATCTGCGGCGTGACGACAAACCCGTCGCTGATCGCCAAAGAAGGCAGGGACTTCAATGAAGTCATAAAAGAGATAACGGAAATAGTGGACGGACCGATCAGCGGAGAAGTCAAGGCGACGACGACCGATGCTGAAGGAATGATCAGAGAAGGCCGCGAGATAGCTGCCATCCACAGAAACATGGTAGTCAAGATCCCTATGACGGCAGAGGGCCTCAAGGCGGTAAAGGTGCTGTCGGCCGAGGGAATAAAGACCAATGTGACGCTGATCTTCACGGCCAACCAGGCGCTTCTGGCCGCAAGAGCCGGGGCGACATACGTATCGCCGTTCCTCGGAAGACTCGACGACATCTCGGTCAGAGGCGTGGACCTCATCAGGGAGATCGCCGATATATTCGCTGTCGCCGGCATAGAGACCGAGATAATCTGCGCGAGCGTGAGGAACCCGATCCATGTCACCGACTGCGCTCTCGCCGGAGGAGACATCGCGACTGTGCCTTACGGGGTGCTCGAAAAGATGATACAGCATCCGCTCACGGACATCGGGATCGAGAAATTCCAGGCGGACTACAGGGCTGTTTTCGGGGAGTGATACCCCTGTTTCAGACGACCGGCCTTCCCTCCATGAGGGAGGGCTTTTTTCTTGTCTGTAAGTAGTTGACAAGTATATGTACAGGTGGTACAATAACAAATTTTGTTTGCTATTTAGTACAAAAATATATATAATGATGTTGTAAAAGGAGGAGAGCGGCCATGTTCAATATCGGAGACCACATTGTTTATCCGATGTACGGCGCAGGCATCATCACGGAGATCGTCGAGAAGGATTTCCTGGGTGAGATGCGCATGTATTATAATGTGTCGCTTCCTTACTGCCGCATGGAAGCTTCCGTTCCTGTGGACAACTGCGAAAAGCTGGGCGTACGTCCGGTTATAGACAAGGCGCGCATAGAAGAGGTCATTGCGGCGCTGAAGAGCCCGAGCGAACCCATGAACCCCAACTGGAACAAACGATACCGCGAGAACACCGAGAGGATGCAGACCGGAGACATCCTGGAGGTGGCGGCGGTAGTCAGAAATCTCGTCAGGACGGACAGACAGAAACCGCTTTCCACCGGAGAGAAGAAGCTCCTGAGCACTGCAAAGCAGATACTCGAGAGCGAACTTATATACGCCGGCGGCTACACAATGGAAGAAGCAGACGAGATGGTCGAACTCAATATTTAGCGAAAAGCGAATGAGTCGGCCATTTAAAATGTGATATGATAGTCTTCACGGATCTTCTGAAGGATACTGCAAAGAAATATGAGCAAGAGAAAAACCAGTACAAAGAATTATGCGGTCATAGTCGCTGCGGGGAAGGGCAGACGCATGGGCATCGACATGCCGAAGCAGTTGCTGCCTTTCGGCACGTCCACCATACTCGGCACATCGGCGTACAGATTCGCTTCTCACAGGGAGATGGACGGCATCGTCATAGTCGCTCCCTCGGACGGCTCTCTCGATGAGATATATGAGAAGATAGCGGCGGAGTGCGAAGAAAGAGCCGGGCGCGACGCCGGCTATGTGAGCATAGTGCACGGCGGGGCCGAGCGCGGGGACTCTGTCAAGGAAGGCCTCAGGAAGGTGTCGGAACTGAGCTCTTCGGACGGAACGGATCCGGAGCAGGTCATAGTGCTGATACACGACGCTGTGAGGCCGGGGATATCGGCGGACATAATAAGCCGCAACATCGAAGCGCTGGAAAGCTGCAGGGCTGTGTGCACGGCTATTCCGGCTTCGGACTCGATCCGCATGATCAATATGGAAAAATGCGGGCATGACGGCGGTTTTTCATTGAAAGAATCTATAACATACCCTATAATGAACACTGATGTTGTCAGAAG
>CADBFL010000251.1 GCA_902793875.1 uncultured Eubacteriales bacterium
GGACATCCCGAGCAGGAGACCCATTATCAGGAAGTTGAACGGATAGTAGCTCCTGAACATATTGATGCCGAACAGCATCTTATATGCCATGTATATCGCTTCGGTGATCACGGCCGACTTTGCGCAGTCATACAGCTCTCCGACGCTGGCGTAGGTCCACACTCTGTTGTACAGGCGCAGGGCCGAATTGACTCCGATAAAAATAAGCGCATCAAGCGGGAGCCATTTCATGGCAAGCCTCAAATAGGATACGTGAGCGCCGACATAGAAAATGCCGAACCTGAGCACAAAAGGCATGATAGCGCTGATTATGACTATCATGATATCGATAATTACGAATATGGCTGTGCTGGTTCTTTTCTTAACTGTTACGTTTTTCAACATATCTCTGTGCTAAAAACATGCTTAAACGACGGCCGGTATATCAGCTCGTCCGTCCTGCGCATGATACTGCTGCGTTCTTCTTAACAAGTGAAGCGATAGCCGCGGTCTCATCTGCAGTTATCGCTCCCTTTCGTTTATGATGTTATCCTATTTTTGCCGTTTTTACAAGAAATACAAATGCTCTTTAATTGTTTTTGATGATCTTGTTAATACATCTACGCCAAGATTATAAATACATAGCGGGCATTCTATCAGGCAAAACCTTATTATACTTTGAAAATTTGTGTCATCGAATGGAAGGTCTGTATTAATATTTATAATGTCAATAATCTCCTGGCTGGAACCCCTATGTATGTTCCCTTTTCCTCTATATCCCTGACTACTACAGCGCCCGCCCCTGTCATAACGCCGGGGCATATGCTCAAATTGTTCGATACGATCGTCCCTGCTCCGATCCACGAGTCCGCTCCGACCTCGACCGTTCCGCACAGGTGCGCTCCCACAGAGATGTGGCAGTAGTCGCCTACAACGCAGTCATGGTCGACCGAGCACGCGGTATTGAGTATGCATCCTTTTCCGACAGCGGTCCCCGGATTCACTACCGCTCCCGCCATTACAACAGTGCCTTCACCGATGACAGCGCTGCCGGCAATGACTGCCGCCGGATGGATCAGGACCGGAAAAGCTCTTCCATCATAACACTCTGTCAGCTTTCTGCGAAGTTCTGCATTGCCTATGGCGATAAAAAGATCTCCTTCGAGCTCTGCCGCCATCGAATCGGGTCCCAGGACCGGGTATCTTTCGCACGTTTTTATTCCGGGATCATTGTCAAGAAAGACTATCTCCCGGTATCCGTTGAGAGCGGCGATATCCGCGATCACCTTTCCGTGACCGCCGGCGCCTATTATTATCAGCTTTTTCGTTTTACTGCTTTCTGTCACTGTCAGTCTCTCCTGAACAGATCTCTCGTGTATACTTTCTCCCGGACATCATCAAGCACCGGGTCATATCTGTTGGCGATGATTGCATCGCATCTTTCCTTGAACAGATCTATGTCATTCACAACGCTGCTGCCGAAAAATGTCGTTCCGTCCTCCAGCGAAGGCTCGTAAATAATAACGGTGGCCCCTTTCGCCTTTATCCTCTTCATCACTCCCTGTATAGAGCTCTGGCGGAAATTATCGCTGTTCGCCTTCATGGTGAGACGGTATATCCCTATGACGACCTGATGCTCTCTTTCTTTGTCATAGCTGGACCCATCGGAATAATCGTAATATCCCGCCTTCTGCAGCACTCTGTCGGCGATGAAGTCCTTTCTCGTCCGGTTGCTTTCAATTATCGCTTCGATAAGATTCTCCGGAACATCCTGATAATTGGCCAGCAGCTGTTTGGTGTCCTTAGGGAGACAATACCCTCCGTATCCGAAGCTCGGATTGTTATAGTAATCTCCGATACGCGGGTCAAGGCTGACGCCTTTTATGATCTCCTTTGCCGACAGACCCTTCATCTCTGCGTAAGTATCAAGTTCATTGAAGTAACTGACGCGAAGAGCGAGATATGTATTGGCAAACAGTTTCACCGCCTCCGCCTCGGTCAGTCCCATGTGGAGAACTTCTATGTCTTTCTTCTCAGCGCCTTCGACAAGCAGCGATGCAAATGTCTCAGCATCTTTTCTGGTGCAGTCATCGCTTCCCACGATGATCCTGCTCGGATAAAGATTGTCGTACAGGGCCTTGCTCTCGCGCAGGAATTCCGGCGAGAACAGGATGCGGTCTGTGCCGAAGCGCTCTCTTGCCTTTGCCGTGAAGCCTACCGGAAC
>CADBFL010000252.1 GCA_902793875.1 uncultured Eubacteriales bacterium
GGGCAACACCATGCTCATCGTGACGCACGAGATGAGGTTCGCCGAGAACGTGAGCAGCCGCATCTTTTACATGGACAAAGGCCTCATACTCGAGGACGGCACTCCGCAGCAGATATTCCACGCTCCGCAGCATGCAGAAACGAAGGCTTTCATACAGCGCCTTCGCAGCTGGGAGCACACTATCGAGGGCCCGGATATAGACTTTGCATCCGTCATCGGCGAGATCGCGGATTTCGCGACGAAAGTGTTCTTCAACCGCCGGCAGGTCCACGCCCTTCAGCAGATATTCGAAGAGGCCGTGGCCGGCGATCTTCTGAAGCGCGGCGGCGTCTTCCCTATAGATGTGACGGTCACCAGCCGGGAGAACGGCGATGACTGCGTCCTTGAGCTTCGCTACCGCGGGCCCGACCACGACATACTGGACACCGATGATGAGTACTCGGCCGCGATCCTGCGCTTCCTCGCGGATGATTCGGTCCACGAATACGAAGACGGCGTCAACCGCCAGATCCTTACACTGAAAAACAGGCCTTCTGACGCATCCGTTTAGTTGAACGCTCCCGCCACTTACTTCGACGCATCTGCATTGGCAAATGAAAACAGGCCCCCGGATGCATCCGCCTATATAAATGGAAAAGAGTTCCCGGATGCGTCCGCCTGAGCAAATGAAAACAGGCCCCCGGGCGCACCCGCCTGGATTGCGGATGATCCCGGAAGTCTGCCGGAACAGCCATGATCTGATGATCAGTTTCGCAGCCGCCGCTTTACAGAGCTGCGGCTACCCTTTTTTCCACCTCGTTCATGTCGACGGTCGGCTCGAAGCGCGCGATGACCTTGCCCTCTCTGTCGACGAGGAACTTGGTGAAGTTCCATCCGATGTATGTCTTGTCGCCGTACTTTTTGTTGTTTGCTGCAGCGAACTTGTTGAGAGCGGCGTTCTTCAGGCCCTTGCCGAAACCGTTGAACGGCTTCTCTGTCCCCAGATAGGCGAACAGCGGATCAGCTGTCTCGCCGTTCACATCGATCTTTGTGAACTGCGGGAATTCAGTTCCGAACTTGACCGTGCAGAACTCGTGGATCTCATCGTCCGATCCCGGAGCCTGGTCTGCGAACTGGTTGCATGGGAAGTCGAGGATCTCGAAGCCCTTGTCCCTGTACTCTTTGTACATCGCCTCGAGCGGCTCATAATGCGGCGTGAATCCGCAGCCTGTCGCCGTATTGACGATCAGAAGCACCTTGCCCTCATAGTCCTTGAGACTTACATCGTTTCCCATTCTGTCCTTTACTGTAAAATCATAAACACTGCTCATTTTTTCTCCTCCCTTTACGCTTTGAGTTTTTCTTTTTTTTGCTTTTGCTTTTGCCTTTTACGTATGCGTTTCACTTTAGCTTTGAGCTATGCTTTCCGGTTCTCCAGAAGCTCATGGAGCAGGCCGTGCAGCTCCTTTGCCTGTTCGAGCGGCATGTCTATGCATCCGCCCACCTTCATCGGTATCTCTTTTGCTTTTTCCTGAAGGTCCTTACCCTTTTTCGTGAGACTTACGATGACGACTCGGTCATCATCCCTGCTGCGCTTTCTCTCGATATATCCGGCCTGCTCCATTTTTTTGAGCATCGGTGAAAGCGTCCCATTGTCAAGCATCAGCCTGTCGCCAATCTCGCTGACAGATATCCCGTCTTTCTCCCACAGGACCAGGAATGTAATGTACTGCGTGTACGTCAGCCCCAGTTCTTTTAGATACGGGGTGTACAGCCCTGTCACATACCTTGCCGCAGCGTAGAGCGGAAAGCATATCTGATTATCCAGTTTCATGACTTCGCGGTAGTCATATTCCATCAGTCTTACCTCACTTATATTTGATACAAATATGTTTTATCAAATATATTTTATCCTGTCAAGACATTTTCAAAAGTATTCCCGGCGCACAGAAATACTCCCGGTCGATAGCGCCCGGATCCTTCCGGATCAGAGCAGAATTGGAACCATTTCAGCATGTGCGCTTATTTGGTTCCAATTTCCCCTTCCGGATCCATCTTCAATTGGAACCATTTCGTCGTGCGCGCTCATTTGGTTCCAATTTCCCCTTCCGGATCCATCTTCA
>CADBFL010000253.1 GCA_902793875.1 uncultured Eubacteriales bacterium
GAGGCGCTTCCGTATGCGCTTTCCCTTGAATACATCCACACGTACTCGCTCATCCACGATGATCTGCCGGCCATGGACAATGACGATCTGAGGCGCGGCAAACCGACGAACCATAAGGTGTACGGAGAGGCGATGGCCATACTTGCCGGCGACGGCCTTCTTTCGACGGCCGCCGAGACGGTAACGGGAGAGCTCCTCAAATACGGGGATGATCCTGCAAAGATGCGCTGCCATGTCATGGCCGCTCACGAGATAATGAGCAGGGCCGGATCTTCAGGCATGATCGCCGGTCAGACCGCGGATGTGACGGGCGAAAACAAAAAAGCGACGGCAGAGCTTGTGAGGTATATCGAAGAACACAAGACGGCCGATCTCATAACGGCGCCGGTGCGCGCGGGCCTGATGCTCGCAGGCGCCGATGAGGACATGCTGCGTTCCTTCACGGTATTCGCCGCAGATCTCGGCGTCGCGTTCCAGATACTAGATGACATACTCGATTTCGAAGGAGACGCCGGGACGCTCGGAAAGAGCACCGGAAAGGATCTTGCCCAGGACAAGTGCAGCTATGTATGCGTGCACGGAATGGACGCGGCAAAAAAAGAGCTCCACAGGCTCACTGAAGAAGCCTGCGCAGCTCTTGCGCCGTACGGAGAACAGGCGGATTTCTTCAAAGATCTCGCCGTCATGCTTGAGACCAGGAACAAATAGATGAAAGAGCGTCTTGATGTACTGCTTGTGAACAGAGGACTCGCGGAATCCCGCGAGAAGGCCAAACGCACTATTATGGCGGGGCTTGTTACGGTCGGCGGAAGAGTCGAGGACAAGCCCGGCTCTGTTTTTGATGCGGAGGCAGAGATCGCCGTCGCCGGCAAGGAATGCCCGTACGTCAGCAGGGGCGGCCTCAAGCTCGAAAAGGCGATCGAAGAGTGGGGCATCGACTGCCGGGGGAAGATCTGCATGGACATGGGAGCATCCACCGGAGGCTTCACCGACTGCATGCTGCAGCACGGAGCTTCGAAGGTATATGCCATAGATGTCGGCTACGGCCAGCTCGATTACAGGCTCCGCACGGATGAGCGCGTCGTGAACATGGAAAAGACGAACATCCGTTATCTCGACACGGCTCTCATCAAAGAGCCTGTCGGCCTCATCTCGATCGACGTAAGCTTCATCTCTCTGAGCCACATGCTGCCTGTAGCGGCCGCTGTACTGGCGGATGACGGGCAGATCGTATGCCTCGTAAAACCGCAGTTCGAAGCCGGAAGGGAGCAGGTCGGAAAGGGAGGGATCGTCAGGGATCCGGAGGTCCACAAAGAGGTGATAAACAGGGTCATCGGATACGCTTCCGGAAGCGGATTGTATCCTCATGCACTTTCGTGGTCTCCTATCAAAGGAACCAAGGGAAATATAGAATATATACTTTTACTTTCACGTAAAAAGTGCGATAATGATATGTGTGTGGATGAGGTCGTCAAAACGTCTCACAGCACCCTGTGACCGGATTCGCGGTCCGGTCGCAAACGATATTGTAAATCATAGTTATAACTATAATTTTCAAAGGAGTTGAAGACTTATGGAAGTATCAAAAAGATGTGCAGCAATGCAGTTCTCGCCAATCAGAAGATTCAACGTATTCGCTTTTGAAGCCGAAAGAGAGCACGGCAAGAAGGTATACCGTCTCAACATCGGTCAGCCGGATATCGAGACGCCTCCGTGCTTCATGGAAGCGATCAGAAAGTTCGACGGAAAGGTCATCGCATACGCTGAGTCCCAGGGAATCGACGAACTGCGCGACGCAATGATCTACTACATGAAGAGAGACTTCGACATGGAGTATGAGAGAGACGACATCCTCGTCACAAACGGAGGTTCCGAGGCTCTCATCCTTGCGTTCACGGCTCTTCTGAACCCTGGTGATGAAGCTCTCATCGCCGAGCCTTTCTACACCAACTACAACACATTCTGCAACGAGGTGTCCGGCGTTCTCGTACCGCTGACCACTTCCGCAGAGGACGGCTACAACTGGGCGAAGAGAGACCTCATCGAGGCCGCTATCACTCCTAAGACAAAGGCTATCTGCTGCCTCTCGCC
>CADBFL010000254.1 GCA_902793875.1 uncultured Eubacteriales bacterium
GGCGGCAATGGCGGACAGGGCCAGGGCGGCTCGTACCAGAGCAACAGCCAGGGCGGCGGACAGGGCGGCTTCGGAGGCGGAAGAGATTCCGGCTTCGGCGATGCCCGGAACACCGGATTCAGCAACGCGCCTCAGGAGACGGTCGGCGGTTTTGATGACCTGCCGGATTCGTTCCAGGCGGCTGAGGATGATATTCCATTCTAAGAAAGGGGAAAGCACGAATCATGGAAAGAAACAGCAGACCTAAGCGCATGAACACAGGCATGAGAAGACGTAAAGTTTGCCAGTTCTGCGCAGATCAGGACAAAAAGATCGACTACAAGGATGCTGAGACTCTTAAGAAGTATATAACCGAGAGAGGTAAGATCCTTCCAAGAAGAGTAACAGGCACTTGCGCAATGCATCAGAGAGCCGTTGCAAGGGCTATCAAGAGAGCAAGAGTAGTCGCAATACTGCCGTTCGACGCAGATCAGTAAAATATCTGACGGAAAACGCAGGATCACAAAGATTCATAATGGAGCCGATCCGTCAGGATCGGCTTTCGTTGTATGAGGGATTGAACGGGCACAGATGTCAGCCGTTAAACGCGGGCGCAAAACAAAAGGCAAGACGATAAAGGTCAGGAAAATGCGGACCAGTTTCCGCTATCTGAAAAACCTTGAGATGAACCTGCATCAGTGGATCAGGTTCTTTTCGGCTGTCTCGGTCATACTGATGCTCGCCATAACCACGGCAGTCGTCGTGCTCTACAATCATTACCACGAGTATCCCGGCAGGGTCCAGAGAGATACCGTGACCCTCGCTGACAGAGGATCTGACCACATCACGGTGAAATGGCAGGAGGTCCAGAACGTGGATGAGTACAAGGTCTATGTCAGGGAGTACGACCCGAAAGCCGGCGAAGAGGGCGTCGAAAAAAGTATAGACGGCAAGCAGCCTGACAAAAGCTGGCGCACGCTCACCTCGACCGGGGGCGAGCTGGATGTCACCGGTCTTAAAGAGGATACGAAGTATTCCTTTGCCGTGAGGGCGGACAACAAAAAGCATTCGGGGCAGCTGACGAAGTACAGAAACTTCCGGACAAAGAAGAGCCAGGAAATAAAAGTAGACGAAAGCATGATGAGGTTCACCTTCAGCGAGCCGTTCAAAATAGATCCGAAGGCGAGCACAAAGACCACGTTCAGCTCTGACAATGAAGAGGTCGCGACCGTAAGCAAAAATACGGGAGAGGTCACGATAAAAGGCGCGGGAACCGCGAACATAAGCATAAGCGCGGCAGAAAACAAGGAGTATACCGGAGACAAAAAGACTGTCGCCCTGACAGTCCTCGAATCCGATCCTGTCGATTCGGGCGGAGCGCCGCTCAACGAGATCTACTGGCTCGACGCCGATAACTGCGAAGTCGTAAAGACCATAACGGGGGGCGAAGGCGCGGACATCCCGCAGGGCCTTGCGTATACGGGAGACAAGTATATCGTTGCGTACGGCATGGGCGGCACCAACAGGATCATCAGCTTCGATGTCGACGGGGACGGCAAGGAGATCTCCACTCCGCAAATCGATGTCGGAAAGCCGAACGGCTTTACGTATTCCGAGGTAAAGAAGCTGTGCTACTGCGTGAAGGGTTACTCGAGCAGGGCCGTTACATATGACCCTGAAAGCGGGGAATACGACGCCATGAACTTTGCGTACGGCTGCTCGGGCGTCGGATATGACAAAAAGAACAAATGGATGTATACGAGCTCGTTCACTGTGATGGCAGCGTACAGCGCAGAGGATTACTCGGTGCTCCATACGACCCGGACGGCAAGGCATTCGGGGCATGTCTATTCACAGGACTGCTGCGGCTACGGCGGCATACTGCTGCACTGCGTATCCGGAAGCGACAGGCACGGCATCAATTACATCGATCTATACGACATCGAGAAGGGTAAATACCTCGGCTCGTTCGGCTGCGATCTGAGCGAGCTTGAAAGCGCCATAATCGACAATGAAGGATACCTCCAGATAATGGCAAACAACACCAGCAGTGAGGATTATATCTGGAAGACCCCGATCAATGTAAAATCCCTGAGCGAGGGACTGTAA
>CADBFL010000255.1 GCA_902793875.1 uncultured Eubacteriales bacterium
GCCGAGCAGGCAGTCCGCCTTGCCCATCTTTACGAGCATGGTGCCGAAGTAGTTGCCCTTCTTCAGGTTTGCGGCGCACTCCTCTTCTGTCATCTTGCCCTTTCTGAGCTCGACCATCTTTGCGACCATCTCGGCCATGCCTTCGTATTTCTCAGGGTCGATGATCTCGGCCTTGCTGATGTCGAAGCCGCCCTTTGCCGCGGCGTCTTTGATCTCGGCCTCGCTGCCGACGAGCACCACCTTCATGAGGCCCTCTTTGAGGAGCCTTGCGGCAGCCTCCTGGATACGTGCGTCCGGTCCCTCTGTGAACACGATCGTCTTAGGTTCTGCTTTTACTTTTTCGATAAGTTTGTCAAACATGTCAGTCTCCGTTTTTACATTCATCATACTGGATATCCGGCCGGATCCCTTCGTCCCGCCTTCATGTCAGATTATACCTCATTCACTTCTTCTTATCAGTATCATTTTTGGAAAAGAAGAACGGCTCCGCGCTCTGCGGAGTCCGTTCTTCATATAGTGTTTGGGGGGATTTCATTTTACTTTAGTTATATATAAGTTACAATAAGATGCGCGCGAAACTTTAAAAAAATGCACGAAAGTGTTGCGCGAATTGATGAAATCCCGTTTTTTTCGTAAAATCACAGGTGAAAGACGCAGATGCATCACGCAGGAAGACTGACAAGGAAAGGGGACAGTCATGAGAACAGCGATCGTTGACGACAGGCCTGAAGACAGGGCGGTGCTCGAGGGACTGATACGCGCCCGGTATGCGGAGCGCAGGGATCCCGGCAGCGATGCCGGCGGAGCAGGAGAGTGCATCATAGATCATTTCGATTCGGCCGAGGACTTTCTTCCGTCGTTCAGAAAAGGCGTTTACGACCTCGCCTTTCTCGACATAATCATGGACGAGATGAACGGCATCGAGCTCGCGAAGAAGATGCGGGAGCTGGATCCGCACACTCTCATCGTCTTCCAGACCACATCGCGCGAGTATGCATTCGACGCCTTCCCCGTCCACCCTTTCGACTACCTCATAAAGCCATGCCGGCAGGAAGAGGTGGACAACGTGCTGGCAGAAGCAGAACGCGCGCTCAGCGCCGGCGATCCCGAGATCACGGTGATGGCCAGAAGCGAGCTCAGGGTCCCTGTCCGCACCATATGCGCCGCCGTCGCGAGCGGCCGCGGCGTCGAGCTGCGCCTCACGAACGCGCAGCCTCTCAGGACCAGCGAGACCTTCAGGAGCATAAGCGAAAAGCTGGAGCCTTTCCCTAACTTCCTTCAGATAAACCGCGGCGTGATCGTAAACATGGACCAGGTGCTCGCGCCTGAGGGCAACTGCATGAAGATGAAGGACGGCAGCCTGCAGCCTGTGAAGGTCAACGGGCGCGGCGCAGTGATGAAGGAATTCAACCAGTACATGATCAGCAGGGTGGAGAGGTGGCAGTGATGGACAGACAGCTTTTTCTCAGTTACTTTCTCACACTGCTCATACTCGTCCTGAACGGCGCATACGCTCTGATGCCGCTTGCGTACTATCTCAGATATCCCGGAAAAAAGACGTCCCTGCTGTGCCTCGGCATGCTTCTGCCCGTGATCATCGTCTTCTCGTTCATCGGGGCCGTGACAGGCATGGCGGTAAAGTGGCTCTTCGCCATTTCACTCGTACCGGCTCTGGCGATACACATGTTCCTTACGGCGTCGGACGCCATGCGCAGGCTGTACTGCTTTTTCAACGCCACAATGGTATCGGGGAACAGCCTGCTGTACGGCATGATCCTCGGGGCTCCGCTCGAATCCGACAACTCCTTCGCGACCCTCGATCCGGAAGTCTGCCTTGTATGCATCGCGATCATGCTCCTTCTGGGCTTCCTTTATTACAAGACCCTTTCGGTCAAGATCCGCTACCTGATCTCGTCTGATTCCATGGAATTCGATTACAGGCTCGCGCTGTGCATCACGATCACGGTCTCGGTGCTCTTCTTCTGGGTGATGCCGAGATATGTGGACGTAGTGATGACGGGGAGGACCCGCATGGCCA
>CADBFL010000256.1 GCA_902793875.1 uncultured Eubacteriales bacterium
CTTCCGAAAAATCCTATGTGCACTCTCTCGCCCGAAGGCGTTTCATTCATGTTTGCCATGTATATCCCCTGTATCTGCTATTTCTCGAGGAACCAGCGGAAGCCGTAAGGTTCGAGCCAGTACTCGCTCATCCTGCCTTCGCCCGGGATGTATTCCCTTTCAGGCACGGCCATGTCGATACGGTCTCTGGTCTCGATCTCGGTCCTGCAGTAATGCTCGGAGAAGTTGAAGAGCCCGAGCATGCGTTTTCCGTTATACTCCCTCACCATGCCGAGCACTCTGTCATCGCCGGTATTCACAGGATAGAGCTTCGCGTCGGAGTGGAATATGTCGTTGTATTTTCTTATCATTACGAGATGGCGGATCGCGTGGAATATCCTTCCTGTCGGAGTCGTCAGGTCGTGCCTGTCCTCAGCCTGCTCCCAGTCGAACTTCCCTCTGTGGATGTTGCGGCTGTCGGACCAGCGTCCCGGATCGTCGTGGTATGTGTAGTCGTTAAGCATCCCGACTTCATCTCCGCTGTACAGGACCGGTATGCCTCGCAGGGTCAGCATGCAGGCATGCAGCATCACATCAGCCGCGACCGCAAGATCGAGCGCCGCCTCATTGCCCTCGTACAGAGCGGACTCGATGCCGCAAAGCGATGCGGTCGTTCCGCAGAGCCGTGCATCCCGGAACTTCTCGGAGTCGTTGTAGAGTTCTCCTCTCGAGGGACTGATCCCCCACCTGCCGGTGAACCAGTCGTTCAGGTATTTCTTGTGCTCGGCCTCTTTTACGCCGAACCATCCGAGATAATCGTAGTCGAGGCCCCAGCCTATGTCGTCGTGGCATCTCAGGTAATTCTGGAATATGCAGTTGGCCGGCAGATCCGCGATCTGCCCGAGCTGATGCCTGAGGAGCCTGACATCTCTGGTCGCAAGCGTATGCCATATGGTCGCCATCGTCGTGACGTTGTACAGCATGTCGCACTCAGGCTTCTCCTGCGTGCCGAAGTAAGGCACCACCTTGCTCGGCTCCATGACCACCTCGCCCAGAAGAAGGACGCTCGGGCAGACTATCCTGCACGCTATGTTCATCATGCGGGTCAGGCTGTGCACCTGCGGCAGATTGCGGCAGGTGGTGCCGAGCTGCTTCCAGATGTACGGCACGGCATCGAGCCTGATGATGTCCACCCCGCGGTTCGCGAGGTAGAGCAGGTTATCAGTCATGTCGTTGAATACCATCGGGTTCGCATAATTGAGATCCCACTGGAACGGATAGAATGTCGTCATGACGATCCTGTTCATGTCCGTGAGATACGTAAAATTGCCCGGAGCCGTCTCAGGGAAAACATCCGGCATGGTCTTCTCAAACTGCGCCGGGATGTCCCAGTTGTCGTAGAAGAAATACCTCGCCTGCGCGGACGGGTCTCCGTCTCTTGCAGCCTTTGCCCACGGGTGATCCTCGCTCGTGTGGTTCATCACGAAATCGAGGCATACGCGCACGCCTCTTCTGTGGCAGGCAGCGGTAAGCGCCTCAAGATCCTCCATGGTTCCGAGGTCAGGCCTCACCTTTCTGAAATCGGATACTGCATATCCTCCGTCGCTCCTGCCCTGCTCCGGTG
This sequence comes from uncultured Eubacteriales bacterium, assembly GCA_902793875.1. GTDB lineage: Bacteria > Bacillota > Clostridia > Peptostreptococcales > Anaerovoracaceae > Crickella. Next base: position 1,604 of record CADBFL010000256.1, read on the forward strand.
TATCCAGAAGAGGCATCAGATGGATGTACTTTACACCGCACTCCTTAAAGTATTCGAGCCTGTCCTTTACGCCCCTGAGATCGCCCGCGAAGTTCTCGGTGTACAGCATCATGCCCATCATCCTGTTGGAGTGATGGATATGCGGGTTGCCGGCCCTTCTCGCGTCGACGTCTTTCAGGGTCTGCTTTCGCTCGCCGTAGCTCCGCTTCAGCATCTTCACGAAGTAATCGAAAGCCGCCTCATCGCCGTACAGTTCCATGTAGAGCCATTTGAGCTCATCGTAATGTTCCGCCAGTCTCTCTCCGAAGACGTTGCGGCGTTTCTTTGGGGCGCTTTTGGCCTTTCCGGTCTTTTTCTCAGCTGTCTTTTCTTTTTTCACTTTTCTCTTGCTGTATGCATGCCGCTCCGGTACGGTGCTCCGGAGACA
>CADBFL010000257.1 GCA_902793875.1 uncultured Eubacteriales bacterium
CTCTCCGGCAAGTGGATGAACAACGTCATTCATGATCTGTAATATGAGATAAGCTCGTTCCTGTTTTTGCAGCCTGTTTTCTGCAGCAGATTGTGTATGTGGAACTTCACCGTGTTTTCGGAAATGAAGAGCTCATCCGCTATCGTGCTGTTGCTTTTCTTCTCGAGAAGGAGCCTCAGCATGTCCTGCTCTCTCGAAGAGAGGTCGTGTTCCGCGGAGAACGCGGCAAAGTGCTCCTCTTCGCTTCTTTCCTTTTTATATTCAGGCAGATACAGCATCTGATAGATCCGGAAGAACACTCCTACCGCCGCAACAAAGAGGACTGCCGTGACCGCGACCAGCGCTGTAAGACGGCCCCTCAGGAGCAGGCAGATCGCTTCTCCTGCCGCGTCGCCGATCCTTCCCGCCATCAGTCCGAAGCCGGACAGCCAGAGCTGCCTGCTCTCTGAAGCCATGTCGGAGAAGAGGATTATCCTGTACACTGCGTAAAAGCCGAAAGCGAAATATCCCAGCGCCCAGAAAATGACCACAGATATGGATTCCGCGCGAAGCGACATTATGACGAAGGGTATCATCAGGGCCGTCAGCGCGCATATCGCCCCGGTCCTGCGGCTTCTGTCGGATACGAATCCGGCGATCATGAGTCCCGCGGCGTAGAACAGACGCGAAAGCTCGACCTTCACGGCGCCCCCGAGATCGGCAGAAGGGAATCCGAACGCGCTCCCGTTGACCGTGCTGAAGAGGATGACGATCAGCATGGCGGTAAGGACCAGTTTTCTGTCCGGCGCGCCCTTTTGCCTGATGAGCTTCTCCCGGTCAGAGTCTTCTTCGCTCTCATCCTCCGCGGGATCTCTTCTTACCGTCAGAAGCCATATGGCCGCGGCTGTGATCACGCAGATCAGCAGCACCTTTTCCGAGTAATACAGCCTTCCTCCGTCTATCACCGAGAGCAGCCACGATCCGAGTATTGAGACCGCGTATGCGATCCCGAACGACGCCGCCCTTCTGTCCGCGGGAGCGTATACGGTCAGCTCGTACAGATAGCAGCCCGCTATGACCCCGCACGCGAGGTTCATGAGAAAGCCGAATATCAGAGTCGCCGCGGTATACGGACTGACCACAGCCGGAAACATGAATATCATGTGCATCACAAGGGCCATGCGCAGAACGGATCTTTCCGTATTCGCCTTCTTTCGTATCAGGCACGCGAAGAGTCCGATGCCCGCCGCCTGCAGCAGATAGCCTGTGACCATCGTGTAAAAGTCCACCCTGTCAGCCGGCATCTGCCCGAGCAGGTGGTATTCCCACGACAGCCAGCCGGTCGAGGTCAGCAGAAAACAAAGGGCGATGACAAGCACCGTCCTGAGCATCTTTTTCATGCCGCTGTTCTGTCTGATCTTCCCTGCTTCTTCCATTTCCCTTTTGACCGGGGACAGCCCCATGGTCAGTATTTGTCTACGCGTGTCACGCTTCCGTCCTCGATCCTGAAGAGCGTGCCTCCGCGAAGTGCTCCGACGACCTCTTCGTTCAGCTCGGCCGATGTGATGAAAAGCTGCACGTCGTCTATCTCGCTGACGAGGAACCTCTGCCTGTCGAGGTCGAGCTCTGAAAGCACATCATCGAGCAGCAGCACAGGCGGCTCGTCCAGCATCTGCCTCGCTATCCTTATCTCTGCGAGCTTGAGAGAGAGCGCGATCGTCCTCTGCTGACCCTGCGATCCGTATTTCTTTGCATCTTTTCCGTTGATATGGAATTCTATGTCGTCGCGGTGCGGGCCTATGCCGGCATAACCGCTGTATATGTCCCTGTCCCTGTTGTGGAATATCTGGCTGAAGAGTATCTCCCGGCCCTCGGTGCCCGTCACATAGTCGCAGGCGGTTTTGTACTCGATGCTGAGCTCCTCTCTCCCGCCGGATATCTTGTTCATTATCTCGCCGGCCTCGCTGCTGAGCATCTCGATGAACTCTTTTCTGTATCTGATGACCTCGTAGCCGGCATCTGCGAGCTGCCTGTCGTAGATGT
>CADBFL010000258.1 GCA_902793875.1 uncultured Eubacteriales bacterium
TGCACCTCACGATGCAAACCTTGCAAGTCGCTATGGGGTTCGTCGGCAACTACGCCCCTTGTGGACTTTCACCACAGACTGACGGCATGCCCGTCATACGAGAAAACGCGGACCTCATCGGTCCGCGTCTCAGTCGATATTTTCAGTTTGTGATATCCGGATATCAGTCAGCCAGAGCGTCGCGCTCTCTCGACTTGTCGAATACCTCTCTTTCCTTGTCAAGCGTCGGTGTGACCTTTGCAACGATGAAGCCTACGAGCATGCCTGCGATGAATCCAGGCAGCAGTTCGTAAACTCCTGTCGAAGCGGAGAGTCCGCCGAAGAGCCAGCCGAGGTCGACTACGAATCCGGCGATGATGCCGGCGATAGCGCCCTTATAGTTGAACTCTCTCCAGAAGAGCGACATGATGATGACAGGTCCGAACGATGCGCCGAATGCGCCCCATGCGTTCTCTACCAGGTTCATGATGGCCTGGGCTCCTGCTCCCTTCGAAGAAGCGATCAGGTAAGCGATGAGAGCGATGACAACTACTACGACACGTCCTACCATTACGGCTTCCTTCTCTGTTACGTTCTTCTTGAACTGAGCATACAGGTCAGATGTGAACGAGCTGGAAGCTACGAGCAACTGGGAGTCCGCTGTCGATACCGAAGCGGCTATGATAGCTGCGAGCAGCAGTCCGGAGAGTGCCGGCGGGAAGAACTTTCTTGCCATCGTGATGAAGACGAGTTTCTGCAGTCCCTGAGGGAGCAGCTCGTCGGCAACGAGCATCCTGCCCATGTAAGCGATGATGCATGCGCATCCGAGGGAGATCAGAACCCATACGATAGCGATAGTCGAAGACTTCTTGATCTCGGACGGCTTCTCGATCGACATGAATCTTACGATGATGTGAGGCATTCCGAAGTATCCGAGTCCCCATGCAAGACCTGTCAGGATATCAGGCAGGCTCGCGCTCCAGAGGCCGGAACCGAAGTCGCATACTACCGTGGCGCCGTTGGCGTCCGTGTACTCGTATACCTTGCTCAGGAGCGAGGTGTCGAGCGGTGTCTTTGTAAGGATGACTGCGATAGGGACCGCCATCAGAGCGATCATCATCAGCATGCCCTGGAAGAAGTCTGTCCAGCATACAGCCGTGAATCCGCCGAAGATAGTATAGAAGACTATCAGCAGAGCGAAGATGACCATCGCAAGGTTGGTCGAGATCCCAGGGAACAGTGTTCCGAATACTGTAGTGCCGGCAACGAATGCGGATGCTACATAGATAGTGTAGGCAAACAGGAAGATGAGAGCGCAGATGACCTGCAGCGTCTTGCTGTCCGCATCGAATCTGTTCGCGAGGAACTGCGGGATAGTGATCGAGTCATTGGCTTCTTCAGAGAATACTCTGAGCCTTCTCGCGCAGAGGATCCAGTTTGCGGCAGTACCGAGAGCAAGACCGATACCGATCCACATCTGTCCGAATCCGAATGCGAGGATCGATCCAGGAAGTCCCATCAGCAGCCATGCCGACATGTCGGATGCCTGTGCCGAAAGAGCCGTTACCCACGGACCCATGGCACGTCCGCCGAGGAAGTAGTCCTCCTGGCTTTTCTGCTTGTCCTTGATATAGAAGTAGATTACTACTCCCATAAGAGCGACAAAGTACAGAATAAAGGTGATAATTTCAGAATTCATAAGTACTCCTTTTCCATCGCTGTTCTTTTCTATATTCAAAAAAATATAAGCGTAGCGATTTTCAATATGTATACATTATGGTCCTTTTCACGGTATAAGTCAAACTTAAATTGATATTTACTTCACATTAAACGCCCCTTTTCAGGCCGGTTTTTACGCTGCGATCTGCAAATATGTCAGTGTTTTCAAGGGATATGCCGTTTTAACAAAATCTAAAAGCTCAAAAAGTTCGTTATTTATTTATCAGTGTTCGTTAAGTGCTTAACCTTTTCCGTCTTATCTTTATTCGAATATTTGCATATTTATGTATATTAAAATCCCTTATGAATCGG
>CADBFL010000259.1 GCA_902793875.1 uncultured Eubacteriales bacterium
GGAGACAGCGGCCACAGCTTCGACAAGGGACACGCCTGCGCGGGCTACGGGACCGTCGAGCAGGCCGTCATATTCGCCTTCAAATACGGATCGAGGAGCGATATCGGGAGCACGCTCGGAGAGATATTGTTCGACCGCATGGCGTCGGAGTACGGAGAGGACGTCCTGGCAGGGATGTACGATCTGGTCGTGCCGGTCCCGGTCTTCAGCGCAAAGAAAAAGAAGAGGGGATATAACCACGCAGCGCTGATGGCTGAAAGCTTCGCGAAGAGGGCGGGCCTTGCCTGCGACAGCAGCATCATAGTCAGGACGAGGGACACTGCCCCGATGAAGGGACTCACTCCCGCGGAAAGACGCGCCAACATCAGCGGGGCGTTTGAGATAAGAACGCGGGGGATGAAGATGCTTCGCGGCAGCTCAGTGCTGCTCGTGGACGACATCTTCACGACGGGCTCGACCATAGACGGGATCGCATCGCTTCTGAAGGAAGCCGGCGCCTCGCGCGTGGACTTTCTGGCCTACGCCGGCGGCGCGGACATGATAGTGTCGTGACCTGCTGTGCAGATTTGTATATAATACAGGCATGAAAAGCCGGATAAAAAACGGTTGAAGGAGGAATTAAGAAATGGAAGACAAAAGAGTTCTGAGAGCTGAAGAGCTTGGTTCCGTTGCTGGAGGCGTCAGCCTCGCTCAGCTGACGCAGGAAGAGAAAGACACGTACTATGCTCTGAAGAAGAAATTCGAGGATGCTGTCGAAAACAATAAAAAGGGCCTGTGCGATCAGGCTGCCGTGGAAGCGGCGAACCGCGAATATGTGGAATTTGCGATAAAGATGAACGAGAAGTACAGCTAAAATGACGTTCTGAGTACAGAATGAGAGAGCTGACGGGACCGGATGCTGTCTGAACAGGGTCCGGTTTTTTTGTGCTGTCAAAAGGCATGACCCAACTTTCGCGCGCTTTTTTCAACGTTCATGCAGATCGGATATCGATCCGTCTGAGTACATGTTAAGATGCATACACCAATGACGGGCAGACGGTTCGCCGGATACAGATGCGACACCGACCTGCCGCATTGTCTTTCCGGCGTTTTTGATGTATCGGATACGGAGGTCAGGCATGAAGATGAAGAATAAACTGAGACTGATGCCCATACTGATGGCGGTCGCAATGGTGCTTTCCATGATGCCGTTACAGGCATTCGCAGCCACAACATATAAATATGTCACAGTTTTAAGCGGAGAGGGCTCGGGTAACGTATCCGTATACAAGGAGCTCGGCACAGGCGGCTGGACGTTCGTGGAAGAAGGGGAAAGCGTAGAAGTCAATGTGAGGCTGAAGATAAAAGCAACGCCGGATAAATACAGCGACATCGACAATAATAATGTCGCTATAACGACATCCGATCTAACAGGCACGAGCTTTCAAGCCGGAGAAAAAACCATAAAGACCCCTCTGATATTCGCGGAGGATGAAAACAGACAGATCATTAAGGGAGAATTCATATACGACCCGTCGAGACTCTCTGCGGAACATGACTCATGGAAAAACGGTGACAAAGGGATAGTCATCAGCTTTAAAAACATAAACACCGACACGAAAAGCATAGAAAGCCGGAAAACAGGCGAGGGGCAGCTCTCATGTTACCTGCTGGACGGATGGAAGATGACGCCTGCAAGGCGCGCCAGAGAAGGAGACAAGATCCTGGTTTCCGCTGTGCCGAAAAGCGGATGGACGCTTTCCGGTCTCTATCTTCTGGAAAAAAACGCAGCTGCGCCTTCGGCCCCTTATGAAATAACAAGTGCCTTCAGCGTATCTGCTCTCAACGACTGTATGTATCAGGTGAACATGCCCTATAACAATGCGATAGTCTACGCCGTATTCACACGGGAAGATACTCCGGGAGATACTCCCGGGGACACTCCGGGAGATGAGCCTGAAGAAAACGATACCTGGACGGTAACATTTGACAAAAACGGCGGAAGCGGCAGCATGGAAGCAGCTTA
>CADBFL010000260.1 GCA_902793875.1 uncultured Eubacteriales bacterium
AGTCGATCGTGGCATCCTTCTTTATCTTCTTATGAAGCTCCCTGTATGTTCCGTTCTCTGCAACCAGCGCTATCTGGCCGTCATATCTGCTCTGATACTCATCCGCGATCTGCTCAAAGCTGGTTCCCGCAGGATACTTTTTCTTTTCACCATCGATAGTCAGTGTGATTTCGCTCATTTCTTTTTACCTCCTCATTTTTCAGATAACCGTAAAGGGTGATGCCTGAGATGCAATACTTACGTTTATTCCCGGCATTTCCTTCAGGATAAAATCCCTCATATAAGTACAGAATATCTTTTCTATTCCCCAGTGTCCCGCATCGATGACCGCAAGTCCCGATGCAACGGCATCAATGCCTTCATGATGATCCATATCTCCCGTGATCAGCACATCCGCGGATGCGGCTATCGCATATTTGCTCATCTTCTTTCCGGATCCCGGAGATATGGCCGCACGCTTTACTTTCTTTGCAGGATCACCATAGACTCTGACGCTGTCTACAAGAAAGACATCCTTTACCATTTCCGCACAATCGGCAAGAGTCATCTCCTGTCCAAGATCACCGACTCTTCCGATACCTTCTTTCGACAGAGCATCCTCACTTGTCACCATGAGTACCGATCTTTCTTTCAGATCAAGTCTGTCCGCGGCTTCATCCGCCATTCCAACCACATCGCAATTCGTATGCATCGCATAGCAGGCTATATCCGATGAAATAAGTTTAAGCAGCCTTCTTCCTGTTATATCATTCTCGGAAATATGTGATATGGAAGTAAATATAAGCGGATGATGAGTAAGAAGAAGGTCGGCTCCCGTGAGCACAGCTTCTTCAACAACAGGATCCGTTGCGTCAACAGACAGCAAGATATTCTTTACTTCCTTCCTGTTTCTTCCGCACATCAGTCCGGAATTGTCCCAGCTTTCCGCAAATGAAGGCGGAGATAATTCTTCCAGCTTAGAGATCACTTCTTCAAGAAACATACATATCTCCTTTCGGGATCTTCATTCAGTCCATACGCTCAAGCGCAAGCTCTATAAGCCTTATATAATCATTTATTTCCTGTCTTCGCTGCAATATGCGATCCGGCAGCTCGGACTCACTCATCCCATCCGAATTTTTCCCTTTATCAAGGCCCTTTAATATATCCTCTTTAACTCTCTTCTCATGAATGAGCCATTCTCTAAGGACAGGATCCTTCTTCTCGATCAGTATCCGTCCGAAGTTATCTGCCAATGCCTGTTCACAGTCATCATCGCTTTCATCTGCAGCAAGGCACAGCCTCTTCCCATAGCTGCCTGCGGCAATGACATGCATGACCTCCTTCACTGCCGGGCATTCATCAAAGGCCCTGCAGTCGTTAAGGAATGACATCAGGCTTTTGTCCTCTATGACACTGACACCGAAATGCCTGATAACTTTCCGCAGCGCTTCATGCAGCTTCATATGTATCACACTCGATTCCTATGTTCGGCACCGGGGCCATCTGCAGTCTCAGGACGGCTCTGCCTCAAGCAGCCTGATGCTGAGGGCGATTCTTTTCAGATCGGGATTGATATCCATTATGACCGCCTCTACCTCATCGCCCTCCTTATACTTCTTTATGGCCTCCTCGCCGGGCTCAGCAGATGGCATCTCGGAAAGGTGGACCAGCCCGTCAACTCCCGGGGCAAGCCCCACGAAAATCCCGAACTTGGCGATGGTATTGACTGTGCCTCTGACCCTGTCGCCCGCGCTGTGCGCAGCCGCGTACTCATCCCAGGGATTCGGCAGGCACTGCTTCATGCTGAGCTCAATGCGGCGCTTCTCCTCATCGATTCCGATAACCCGCACTTTGACAGTATCGCCGATACGCACCACCTCGGAAGGAACGGGATTCTTCTGTGTCCAGTCTATTTCTGTGGCGTGCACCAGGCCGTCAAGTCCATCCTCAACCTCGACGAAGAAGCCGTAATCCGAAATGTTTACCACCCTGCCGGTAATCCTGGTGCCTACAGGACAG
>CADBFL010000261.1 GCA_902793875.1 uncultured Eubacteriales bacterium
GCTTGTAAATCAAATCGTATAGTCTATGAATCAATCAGGAGAGCAAAGCCATATGAATAACAATCACAGCCCTGAAGAAACAGTAATAGATCTCAAAGATATATTCTGGAAATTTCTGATGCAATGGAAAGCGATCCTTGTGGTATGCCTGCTCATGAGTCTTCTTGTTCCGTGCGTTATGTATTTCAGGGAAAAATCCGCGTACGATGCTGCTCGTGCGGATAAGGCCGCAGCAGAAGAGGCCTCTTCGAAGACTTCGGAAGAACGCATCGAAGCCGCGCTTGCTCCTCTTTCGGAAAGTGACAGAAAAGCCGTCCTGACAGCAGCCGAACAACAGGATTATTTAGATGAGCAGCAGACATACATAAACGAATCCATACTGCTGAACGAAAACCCTGCGAATCAGAGGACTCTGACCGTATACTATCTGATCAGCAGCGACAGCGGCGCTGACATGAAGGCTCTCATCGACGCCTACGATGCCGTGCTCCGCGATGACGGCTTCATGGGCAGCCTGCGCGATGAGATAGCTCCCGGCAAGGAGCTCGGGTATATCTATGAGCTCGTCAACAACAAATATATTGCTTTAGAACCTGATTACACAGATGCAGGCTCAGCGCTCTTCCCGGTAAAGATCGTACTTCCAGAGGATTCCGACGCGGACGCTGTGACAGCGCTTGTCAATGCCACCGTAAAAGATCTGCATTCTTCACTTGACAGCCATGTCGGCAAGCACAGCATCCGCAGTTACAGGACTGAAGACACTCATGTCTACAATCACTATGCCGTTGAAAGAAAAACCGGCCTCATGAATTCGGTCTACTCCGTCAGCAACGCTCTTAAAAATTCCAAATCTGCCCTCTCTCAGGAACAGAAAGTTGCTCTGGATCTTGTCCTTCAGGAACGCCTCGGCGCAGAGGAACAGGCAGGCGGCAACGCAGAGCCTGAGATACAGGCTCCGCGTTTCAGCAAAAAATACGCTCTGTTCGGATTTATTTTGGGAGCCTTCCTCTATGCTGTCATCTGGTGCGCCCTAATCATCCACAGAAAAGAAGTCTCATCCGCGGCATCAGCTCAGAGGTATACCGGAGTGAGACTGCTCGGCGAGTTATACAATATCAGGAATCGCAGCGGGCTGTCCGCTCTGTTTGCAAGCAAGGCAGTGGCCAGGTGGTGCTACAGAGACAAGCTCGCTACGGATAAGCAGCTGCGCGCGCTGACTTCGGCGATAGAAGCCGTATGCGCGCACAGAGACACCGACAGGCTGACTCTGCTCCTTTCGGGCGTTGACAGCCGCTTTAATGATCTGATCAAAAGAATAGCGGAAGGCAGCTCCGTAAGCATCGATCTGGTGGATACCGATAAAGCGGATGAGTCCCTGATGGCTTCGGCCGTACACGCCGCTTATGTTCTCAGCAGCAGAACCAAGGTTGAGAAACTCCGCAGCATGATGATAGTCGCGAACGGCTACGAGATCTCCCCTCTCGGCACGATCTTTCTTGAAGAGTTGTGATGACTTTTGCTATCTGCGGGCCGCAGTCTTCAAAAGGGACTTTATCGTTCGGAAGTTTACAGCATAGAAAATAAGTATTGCGGCAGCGCATATGGCAGCGAAGCGCTCTATTGCGGGTTCGTCTGCCATAAGCCGCTGTCCCGCGGCAGATACAAATACGCATATCACTGTCCCGGCCAGCCACTGAGGCATGCTGCGCAAAACCTTACGGATCCCGATGCCGGGGTTCTTTTTTGTTGAGGTGTATATGTTCAGCACTCCACACACGAAAACCGAAATGCTCGTCGCGAGCGTTACGCCCAGCACTCCCAGCCACATGCTGAGCATGATGCTCAGCATGATATTCAGGACTATGGAGACTGTGCTGTTTATCATCGGGCGCTTTGAATCGCCGTACGCGTACTGGAACCTGCTGAAAATCTCTCTCATCGCATAAGGAATGAAGATGAGACCGTATCCTGTCAGGGCAAGAGAGCAGCGTCTCACC
>CADBFL010000262.1 GCA_902793875.1 uncultured Eubacteriales bacterium
CACGAAACTATCGGACGCACACTTGAGTCGCTGGCAGCGCAGAGCATTGCCGGCGACCTTGATGTGGTAGTCGTTGACGACGAATGCCCTGAAGGGGACTACCGTGAAGCAGTGGCTCCTTTTCTTTCCCGTCTGGATATCAGGCTCATCCGACTGCCGCAGAACCTCGGTCCGGGGGGCGCCAGACAGGCAGGCATAGATGCCTCAGACAGCCCGTATTTTACCTGTATCGACGCCGATGACGCATTTTCGACGCCGCGCTCGCTCGAACTGCTTCGAAACGCCATAAGCGAAAATGACGCCGTCCAGCGATGCGGAGGATGTCTTGCGACGCTGGATGAGACGGGAGTCGTTCGCAGGCACAGCAGCGGAGGAGTGTCCATGGACGGCAAGCTCTACAGACGCTCCTTCATCGACCGTTACGGCCTTCGCTTCAACGGCACGCGCGCAAATGAAGACTTCGGATACAATATGGCCGTCGACATGCTTTGCGATAACGATGATGAGCAGACGCGCTCCGTTCCCGAAACAGTAGTCGACGTCCATACGAACATCAGAAGCATCACCGCTTCGGGAGACAGACAGTTCGCATGGGATCAGCGTCTCTGCGGTCTTGTCGACAACGCCATATGGGCCATCGGCATCGCAAAGCAGTACCGCCCGCATTCCGAAGAAGCAAGCAGGCAGGTGCTGCGGGTCCTTCTGATCACATACTGCCTCTGGAACATCATCGCTGCAAATGCTCCCGAATATTCAGCCCAGGCCTGGGAATATGCAAAAAAGTACTATCACATGTGCTACCGCCGCTGGTACATTCCGGCGTTCGCGAGCATGGAGGAGAGGCTGAAGCCCGAGACAACGAAGAACATATTCGAAGTCTTTGCGGAACACAGATTTTTCTCGCTTCCGGAAGATTTCGAGCCCGTGATCAGCTTTGACGAGTTCCTCAGAAGAATGAAGACAGAGGAATACGACCCCGGCCATATCTACGATGTATGGGCGAAGATGGCCGAATCGCCTGAGATGAGAGCCCGCATGGAGCTGAACGAGGAGACCGGGGTATGTGCCCGGGGATATACGGAGAGGAAGAATGAGCAGGATGTCTGAAACCGCAGGCCGCATGCTGAGGGAACGGCCTCCGCGGATGTATCTTGAGGCTGTCCGCGGACAGGGAGGACATTACGCTCCGCTCTGTTCGATCCCGCCTGAGGTGCGCAATATTCTCATAACGCGGGAGGACCCGGTTTTCTACAGGCATAAAGGGTTACTGCCCAAAAGCATGCTGAGAGCGGCAAAATACAGCATGCGCATGCATGCGCCCATGCCCGGCGCAAGCACCATCACACAGCAGCTGATGAAAAACCTGTACCTCAGCTGCGACAGATCCGTCCTGCGCAAGGCAAAGGACATCGCCCTGGCCATGACGGTCGAGCGCAGATCCGTGCTTACAAAGGATGAGATACTCGAACTTTACTTCAACTGCGTGAGATACGGACCGGATGTATACGGGATCGCCGATGCGGCTGAGTACTATTTCGGAAAGACAGCGGACAGGCTGACTCGCAATCAGGCAGTCATCCTCGCCACCGCCGCGATCTCGCCGTACTGGCGCCGTCCTGCGGAGGATCCCATAGATTTTACTAAACACCGGAACGAGTCGCTGTACGAGCTGGTCGGCTTCAGAGCTATGAGCCCCGGGGAGGCTCAGATGCTCGCTCATATATACAACCCGATCATCGGACTTGACCCTGAGCTCAGGACAATGAAGGATATCTACGGCGAGAATGCGGAGCCGAAGACTGCGGACGGACTGGCAGCCTATGCACGGGCAATGACCGGATCCCCGTACTGGGAGGGCGCATTCGGACAGACCGCCGTACTGGGGCTCCTTAACCACCTGCGCTGGGATCATCCGGATGATTACAGAGGGACGGACTTCCTGGATGACCTCGGAAAACACGGGTATTCGATGACGCAGGCCTCATCAGGGGGTATCTCTGGTCGGCTTCAGCGGACTCGCTGCCGTACCATGACAGAGATAACGACTGGTCCTGCGGGATGATCTTTGAGAATGCCGCAGAAAAAGGCGGGATGGACAGCTTTGACCGTGAAAACGGAAGACTGCTGTATGCTGCCGGGGCGGACGGCAGGCCGGATCATGTGGGAGTATACTCATCGGAAGGCATGGTGTATCATGCAAAGGACCGCGCAAACGGCGTGGTCTGCGAGCCTTTCAGAACGGAGGACTGGTCGTTCTGGAG
>CADBFL010000263.1 GCA_902793875.1 uncultured Eubacteriales bacterium
CTGAGAAAGGAAATCCCTGATGTCCTCTGATATCGCGGTCAGCATAGTCATACCCGTATATAATGTCGCCGCATACCTTCAGGAGACTCTGGATTCCGTGGCAGGGCAGACGTTCGAGGACTTTGAGGTCATCCTGATGGACGACGGATCCTCCGACGGCAGCGCGGATATCGCAAAAGCATTTGCCGGCAGAGACAGCAGATTCAGATATGTCCGCAAGGACAACGAGGGAGTGTCGGTGACCCGCAACAGGGCCATAGAGCTGGCGAAAGGCCGCTACCTGTTGCTCGTCGATTCGGATGACATACTGCCGGAGGGGGCTTTGGAGTCGCTTTACAGGGCGGCGGAGGATAACGAAGCTGACGTCGTTACGGGAAAGCTTATGCACCTCAGGGACGGCGTTTATACGACGGTGCGCATGTCGGAGATGGTTTTCTCGGGATACAGGCACCGGACGACGATGAAGGAAAGCCCCGGACTTGCCTTTGATTCCATCACCTGCGGCAAGCTCATCAGAAGGTCGTACTGGGACGGGCTGGGCCTGAAGTTTCCTGTTGAACTGTCGTACTGCGAGGACATGCCGCTCGCTTTCAGGCTGTATGCAAACGCGAAGACAGTTATTATGCTCGATGAGACCGTATATCTGTGGAGGGTCCGCGGAGAAGAGTCCCGGTCTGCCACCCAGAGCATCAGCATGAGGATGATAGAAGAGCGCCTGACTTCGCTCAGGATGATAGATGACATCATCAGAGAGGAAGGCGTCGGCGCCGGGATAGTCCGGCAGAAGAAAATGAAGTCCCTCCTGATGGATTTCAACATATTGGTCAACAAGATCGTTGACATGGAAGACGAAGAGATGGACAGAGCCATGTCTCTGATCGGCGGATACATGAAAGAGGACGGTCTGGCGGAGGAATTCCGGAACATCCCGGTCATATACGCCGAAAAGTACAGGGCCCTGATGAAGGGCGACCGCGACAGACTGCGGAAGCTGAGGGCCTTCCAGACAGACAGGCAGAGCAGCATCATCTGCAGACGGGCCGGAAAGAAGATACTGGGCGTATTCCCGTCCGCGATACTTCCGCTCCGCGTGGCGGACATGAAGAGTTCTGTCGCCGCCGAGCCGCTCAGACTGCGCGTGAAGACAGTGACCGCCGCAGACGGCAGGATCACGGCGGGCGGATGCGCATATATAAGATACCTGCCGGTGCGCGAGCCCCGCGATGTGAAGATGAGCGCGTGGATAAAAGACGGGGACCGGGAAAGAGTCAGGCAGCTTCGCATAGAGCAGTGCCCGACGAAGACGCCGTTCGGCATCGAAAAAAAGAGCAATTCAAACAGAGTCGCCTATGCGGGCGCGGGTTATGTAATAACGGTGGCAAAAGAAGACTTTGCCGGTCTCAGACCGGGAAGCTACAGGATATTCATCGAATGGGAAGCCTGCGGCGAGAAAAGAGAGGCCGCGATATACCCGTTTAACGAGGAACAGATCGGAGAGATCACAGGCAGCCGGATACTGGAGGGGGCTGTTTCATCGATCGGATCATCGCTTAGAAAGGAGCCGATATTCACAGTCGGATAAGATATACGGATGAGTGCAGCAAACGATGTAGTAGTAAAATTCGATCACGTGACAAAGCTGTATAAGCTTTACAAAAGCGGCAAGGCCCGTTTCATGGGACTGTTCAGCGGCAAGGTGCCGTACAGGGAGAACCGCGCCGTGAACGACATGTCCTTTGAAGTGCGCAGGGGAGAAGCCGTAGCTCTTTTCGGGCGTAACGGCGCCGGAAAGTCCACCATGCTCAAGATAATCACGGGAGTGACCTTCCCGACCGAGGGAGAGGTGTACGTGAACGGCAAGGTCAGCGCCCTGCTCGAGCTCGGAGCCGGCTTCGACGGAGAGTCCACAGGGCGCGAGAACATCAGATTCAAGTGCAGCCTGATGGGAATGCGCTCAGGGTATACTCCAGCGGAATGAAAGCGAGGCTCGGATTCGCCATCAACGCCAACGCGAAGCCCGACATACTCATAGTAGACGAGGCCCTGAGCGTGGGAGACAAGAACTTCCAGCAGAAATGCAAGGCCAAGATAGCGGACATCATGGCGGACGAGAGCGTGACATTTCTCTTCGTAACACACTCGCTGGACACCGCGAGGGACTTCTGCAGAAGAGGGATAGTCCTTGAGCGCGGAAAGCTGATGTTCGACGGGGACATCGAAGACGCCATAGCATATTACGAGTCGAAATAGGATGAGATATGAAAGATCCTCTGAAGGCCGTAAAAAGAAGAATAAGATATTACAGAAGCCCTGAGCGCAGATACCGGGACTGCTGGTATTCGCATCCCGTCAACGAGCGTTATGTGATGCTCGAAGCGGGAAGGGGAGAGACGGTATCCGGCAACATGTTCGCGCTCCTCAGGGAACTCAGAACGGCACCTGAATGGAAGGATTATCAGGTGTTTTTCGTTGTGACGGATAAAACGGAGGCCGAAGCGGCGCGGAAGTTCGCTTATTACGGATTCGATGGCGTCACGACGGTAAAAAGGATGAGCGACGGATATCTGAAGCTGCTCGCGTCCTGCAAATACTTCTTCACGGACAACACCTACCCGGACATGTTCTGCAAAAAGCCCGGTCAGGTGCTCGCCAA
>CADBFL010000264.1 GCA_902793875.1 uncultured Eubacteriales bacterium
GCCGGCCCCCACAAGCCGCACCGGACGCTTCTCTGTCTGGTCGAGCAGCCTGACGGCCTCGGTGTATATGGTCCCGGCGCTGTCCGCAGATGCCACCGCTCTTGATCTTGTGATGCTCTGCATGTCGAAATATGTCAGTTTGAGCGTGACGCCTCCGCCGTGAAGGCCGTGCCTCTTCGCCCTGTCCTCGACCGAAAGAGCCAGCAGCACGAGGACGTCCTTCAGAAGATCGAAGTTCTCCACATCCTCCTGGAAAGTGACCTCCCGGCTTATGGACTTCGCATCCTCGGGTTTGTATGCGACCACCCTGCGGTCGTCTATGCCGAATGCCAGCTCGGTGATCAGCTGCCCGTGCTTTCCGAAATGCCCGGCGATCTCTTCGCTCCGCTCCTGTATGTCCCGAACGGTATAGACGCCGATCCTGTTGAGCTTTTCCGCAGTCCTGGCGCCTACGGTGTACAGCGTTCTCACATCGCGGTCGATCATCAGGTCCACGAAGTCCTGCTGCGTGAATATCTCGAAGTATCCGTCGGGCTTCTTCTCTTCGCTCGCTGTCTTGGCAGCAGTCTTGGAATATGCGATGCCCACAGAGCAGGTAAGGCCGAGCTCGCTTCGCGTCCTTGCCTTGATCTCCCTTGCCATCTCACCGGCGCGCTCGAAGCTTTAGGTCACATCCAGATACGCTTCGTCAAGAGCTACTGTTTCCATCCTTACGGCATAGTCGTTCCATATCCCGCGGAGACGCTCCGAGACTTCTCTGTATTTTTCGAAGTTCGGATGCATGTAGATGCCCTGCGGGCAGAGCCTGTACGCCTCCTTGATATTCATGGCGGAATGCACTCCGTACTTCCTCGCTTCATAGCTGCATGTCGCGACCACGCCGCGCTCAGTCGGAAGAGCCCCTATGATAAGGGGCCTGCCTGCCAGAGACGGATCGTCCCTGATCTCGACGGACGCGTAGAAGGCATCCATATCCACATGAATGATGATCTGTTTTTGCTTCATCTATAGATCATTTATTCCTGCTGCAGCCGTATCCCGTGCCTTGTGGCAAAATCCGCGGCATATGTTCCCTTCTCTGCGCGAATCGTCAGCTGCGGGCACGAGAGGAATGCTTCCTCGCATATCTCTGTGACGCCCGGCGGAAGCTCCAGCACTCTCAGGCTCCTGCAGTCCCTGAATGCCCACTCCCCTATGCTCTCAAGCGTGCCGGGGATATTTATCTCCCTGAGGCTGACGCAGCCCGAGAAGACTTCCTTCCTCAGGCGGATCAGGCCTTCGTTCAGCGTGACCTTCTCAAGCTCCCCGCAGCCGGCAAAGGCTCCTACGCCGATCTCACGGACGCTGTCCGGAAGCGTAAGAGTCCTTATGTCCGCGTCATCTGCATGACTGTGATTTCCTATCGTTGTCGTTCCTTCTTGTATATGCATGATTCCTGATTGTTGATAAATGTTCGGGTCTTTAAGTATACTCCTGTTATTTTACTCCGAGCAGTTCCTTCATATAAGCGGTGTATCCCTGCAGTACTTCTTCCGCCGGTCCCTTGCGTTCCTTTTCGTATGAGCCGAGCTCTGCAAGAGTTATCGCAGATGTTATTATCCTGCCCTGGTGAGGGATCGACTGGACAAGCCTGCTCTGCAGTCCTTCAGGCGCATCGCATACAGTAAGAACGACCTTTTCCTTCTTGGGATACACGATGACCATAAATCTCCTGGTCGCCGGCAGACAGATATACTCTGCAACAGAACCAAGTGTAGGCCTCCCAAAGAAGAAGTCTCCGTATTCTTCCTTGTTCCAGTGCTCTTCCATGAATTGGAGAAGCTCTTCCTTGCTTTCCCATTTCCGTCCCGATTTGATTACCTGTCTTCCGATCATAACAAGCCTCCTTCGTACAGATATTTGTCGGTTCGTTTCTCTTATCGTACCCCCTGTTTCAATGTCACCTTTATCTGGAGTCCGCTATTTCCTTCAGTTCGTCAGTACTGAACTTGTATGCTGAGTTGCAGAAATAGCATTTGACTTCGATCTCTTCACCATCGTTTATCAGCTCTTCGAGGTCTTCAGTGCTTATGGTGGCAAGGGCACCGGCCACTTTCTCTTTTGAACAGCCGCAGTAATATCTGACCGGCAGTTTTTCCGTTATCTTCAGATCAAGATCGCCAAGATAGTACGCCAGTATATCTTCAGGGCTCATGCCCTCATCCATCATCGAAGTCACCGGTCCGGCCGCCGCTACCTTTTCCTCAAGCGCAGCGATCGTTTCTTCGGCTGCATCCGGCATTATCTGTATGATGAAGCCTCCGGCATGTTTCACGGAGCTGTCCCTGTCCACCATGACTCCGAGGCCTACCGCGGACGGCGTCTGCTCGGAGACTGTATAGTAATACGCCAGATCGTCGCCGATCTCTCCGGTCTGTATCTCCACCTGTCCGTT
>CADBFL010000265.1 GCA_902793875.1 uncultured Eubacteriales bacterium
GTGTGGATATCCTTTATTCGCAATAAATTGTGACAATGATCGGGATCCGGAGAGAAAATAATGCGGCGCAAAACCTGCGCCGCATTTTGCTTATATGAATCTTTCAGGTAAAAGTTGAACGGTAAACTACCTGGTCATGAACGGGCCTTTTTTTATGAGCTGCACATGGTAGCATTTCTGGCAGTATCCTACGTAGTAATACCGTCCGTCGCCGCCTTCGGCATTGGCCCTTATGACTCCGAGAAATCTGTGACCGCACTGTTCGCAGTCCTGCACGACATTTTCCCTTATGACCGTGAGTTTATATCCGCCGGCATTCCCGGAAGCTGCGTTCAGGATCCTTTCGACATCGCCTCCGAGGCGTCCGGTCAGTTCCTTGCTGTCTGTCATGTCTGTTCTTCTCCTTCTTTCTGCTGATTTCCAAAGTAGAATATCCAGTCGTTCTTCTGGGTGGCGTTCAGCTTGAGATACAGCCGGTTTGCCGGCTCGTTCCATTCGAGGCAATGCCACTCGACCTTCTTGTATCCACGGCTTACCGCGATGCGGCAGAGCTCTCTCATCATGGCTTCGCCTATGCCGTTGCCCCTGAATTCAGGCCTGACGTAAAGGTCTTCGATGAACATGCCTTTGGCTCCGAATATGGACGCGTAGTTATCGAGGAACATCGCGAACCCCGCGTCCTCCCCGTCCGAACTCGCGATCAGCGTCTCTATGTCTCCGTTTGCTATCGCCGTCCGGATGTCCTCTTCTGTCGTTGTGATCTTATCCGGCAGCTTCTCGTATTCCGCAAGCTCATTGATGAAGCTGACTATCGTTCCGGCGTCGTCGGCCGTTCCGAATCTGAACTGGATACCCATCTTCCCTCCCCTTTTTCTATGCTTCTGTCTGTTGTTCCTGAAGAATTATATCATACCTTGATATTTGTTTTGACCATTTGCTGACGGTATGCTACTATGGAGGCGGATAAAGGGTTGGCCTTACGCCCGAATGAGGGTGCCTGTACAGTGAACGTGAGACCATTCCTTTTTTATTACCGGAATCAGATCATAAACTTCAGGGACCGTTCAGGCGCCGGCTCCCGGGGAGAGAACCTATGAAAAAGAGAATGAAAAGAAAACTGCTGGCAGCAGCCGTGACTCTGGCCATGCTGTGCGCCATGATGCCTGCGATGGCCCTGCCGGCGCACGCGGATGATCGGACCAACACCCTTACGATCAGCAAGGTAGTGGCGGGAAGCAGCGCGGAGAAGGCAAAAGCGTATAATTTTACGATCACCTTTTATGAGCTTGTTACCGTTTATATCCGATGGGATGAAGCTGTCAGCGATGGATGGACGGAAGACGAGCTGAACGCACATACCTGGGTGACTCCGGACAACGGTTATAACTACGTATCTGACCATGCCGGCGGATGGACAGTGACGGACTCTCATGGTCAGTTTATAGATAGCGTACCTGTTCCTCCGGATCACGCGCGGACGGGTATGGATACACCTCAGCTGGTCCCATCCGATCTGCCGGATGATCTGGTGCCGAAGGGCGTGAGAAAAGTGAGCGGACAGGACGGCAAATACAGCTTTGCGTTATCCCATGCGAAGAACATGGTCTTTGCCGGCATTCCGGCGGGATACACCGAATATACCATCGCAGAGGAGGACTATGCGGGCATCTGCAACACCTACGTCGATAATACGACGGGAAGAGAGGTCAGCGGGGAGATGTCTGAGGAGGCGCAGCATACATTCTCCAACCGCATGCTGCGGCTGGTCCGCTATGACGGCAGCGGCGCCGATAACGAAGACGCCATGGACGAGCAGGGATACAGCGACGAATATAAAACGGATCTGAAGGCTGCCGGGAACCTCTACAGCAAAAAAGGATATGATTTCACCGGCTGGAATACTGCAGAAGACGGCAGCGGCACAGACTATCAGCCGGGCGATACCATCGACCTGACGGAAGCGGAGATCACCCTCTACGCCCAGTGGGAAAAACCCGGTGATGATA
>CADBFL010000266.1 GCA_902793875.1 uncultured Eubacteriales bacterium
GATATTGACCGCTGAAAGCGCTTCTTCGCCCACGAGGTTTCCTGCAACGATGCCGTCGACCGAGACCAGAAGCAGTGTCGACAGGTTGGTGATCAGCATAGCCGGGATGTATTCGGCGAGTTTCCGGCTCGTCAGGTCGCCGCTTCTTCTGTATCTCAGCAGTCCTTTTTCTGTGTTTTCTTCCATTATCTTTCCTCTTATGTCTCTATTTCCAGCTCACGCCGTCGAGATACGGGTCTTCAGGCATGCCCGGAAGCACGAGCCCTCCGTCGACCCTCAGTGTTATGCCTGTGATATACGATGCCTTGTCCGAAGCGAGGAAGGCTATGGCCCTTCCTATGTCCTCAGCCTCTCCGCATCTTCCCAGAGGGATCTTCGGCCCGAGCTTGTCCCAAAAGTCGGACTCGACCTTTTCGGGATGCTCGATGTACGCCTCATCCCAGAAGTAGTCCGTAGGCCCTCCTTTTTTGATGTCGAGCAGTTCCTCCTTCGTACCTTCGTACGGACTCTGGTCGCCCCCGGCGAAACATTGTTTATCCTGATGCCGTATCCGGCTACATCCAGGGCGAAGGCCTCGATCATCCTGTTGAGACCCGCCTTGATGCCGCAGTATATGCCCGCGTTCGGATATGCCCTGTCGCCTCTCGACGAACTGACGTTGACCATGCAGCCCCTGATGCCGTTGTCTATCATATAGCACGCCGCATAGTGCATCAGCATCACATACGCCTTCTGATCCAGCGCGAAGAGGTAGTCTATGTTCTCCTCTGTAAGCTCCTGCAGAGGGAGCGGCATGTTTACCCCGGCGCTGTTGACAAGAAGGTCAAGACCTCCGAGCGCCGATACCGCCTTGTCGAAGAATTCCTTCGGAGCTCCCTTCTTTGTCAGGTCCGCGCTGAAATGCCAGCTCTTCGCCCCCTTTTCTTTCAGCATGGAGACCGTCTTGTCGACGTACTTAAGGCTCTGCTCATCATCTCCGTAGTATGAGAAGGCGATGTCGTAGCCCTCCTCCGCCAGCACAAGGGCTATCCCCCTGCCCATGCCTATCGAGGCTCCTGTCACTATGGCTTTTTTTCTGTCACTCATGTTTCATCCCTCCGCCGCCTTTTTTCGCGGCAATGATCGTTATTATAGTTCCGGCAGCCGCCATCGCTGTCCCGGCGACAAGCATGCGGCCCGCGCTTCCGCTGCTCAGAATGATCCCTCCGAGCATGCTTCCCGCGACTATGCTGAAGGAATCGGTCATGCTCATCACGGCCTGCCCGGTGGTCTCGTACCCGGCCGCCACTGTCTCATGGGCGTACGCGGCCTTTGCCGCAGTCACGATCCCGTATGACGGACCCTGGAGCAGCTGAATAAAGTATATCATCACCACGCCCGATGCAGCGGCAAGCAGGACTCCCTTGACCACGAACATCAGACACCCGATGCATATGAGAACAGCCGCAGACAGTCCGCTCTTTTCCTTTATGCGCGTGTAGAGAAAAAGCGCCGGAAGCTCAACGGCCCCGCCGATCGCGATCGCGGTGCCCATGGTTCCGGAGTCCCCTCCGGCCTCCTTCATTATGTCGAACATGTATGTAGCGACCATGTTATGGAACACACAGCCCAGTGTGATGCCCGCCGCCATCAGTATGACCGCCGGATAGGCTGTTATGAAATTCTTCGCACCCTGCTCATTCTTTGTTTCAGCAGGCCTGACCTTATGCGCCTCGCCGGCCAGCGGCATCATAAAAGCCGCCGCGAACAGCAGCGCGAACAGGGCTGCGAGGCAAACAGCGAGCACCTGCGGGCCTGCAACTACAGTCAGCCACCCGAACAGAAGTGAAGTCGCCGCGTAAGAGACCGAACCTACGCCTCTTGCTATGCCGTAGTCAACGCTGATCCCCCTGTCCGTGTAGTAGAAGCAGGACGAGTTGACAAGCGGCATCATCACCAGGCACGCCCCCTCCAGAATGAGTCCGTCCGCGAAGATCCTGACCATGGATACAGCGAGAGCCATTGCGCTCAGCAAAAGCAGCTGGTTTTTCCATGACCACCTCGGATCGCTGTCAGCCAGTCTTCCCGTAACAGGCTGCAGGAACGCTCCGACCACGCACGAGAACGAGATTATGAGTCCTGTCTGCCGTGAAGTAAATCCCTGCAGATAAAGATAATATGCTGCAAAGCTGAATACTATGCATATGATCATGTAATACACGCCCATCAGAAGGCAGCATTTACCG
>CADBFL010000267.1 GCA_902793875.1 uncultured Eubacteriales bacterium
GCTGACGACGGCACGTACTACGGAGGACCTTCGTACTACATGCAGAACGCCCTCGGACAGAGATGGCTCGGCGTGCTGTTCTCGATCCTGATCATTTTCACATATGCAGTAGGATACAACATGCTCGCTGCCTTCAACCTGCAGTCGACATTCGCGACATTCAGCTTCTACAACGAGAAGTCGACGCCGATGGTCATCGGAGTCATCCTCGCGGTGTTCTTCGCAGCCACCATCCTCGGAGGCGCAAAGAAGCTGACTGACGTCACGGGATTCCTCGTGCCTGTCATGGGAGTTATCTACGTGGCGATGTCGCTCGTCGTTCTGGTCCTCAACGCCAGAAACCTCGGCGCGATGTTCGGACTGATCTTCAGCACGGCGTTCGACTTCAAGGCGATCTTCGGAGGATTCACCGGATCGGTCATCATGTGGGGACTCAAGAGAGGACTCTACTCCAATGAGGCCGGCATGGGTTCCGCTCCTAACGCCGCTGCAAAGGCCGACGTTGTACACCCTGTAAAGCAGGGACTCGTTCAGACGCTTTCCGTATTCATCGATACGCTGCTGATCTGCTCGGCAACAGCATTCATGTGCCTGTCCACGATGCAGGTCAAGCCGTCCGATTACGTTCTTGAGGACGGCGGAGCCAACGCTGCCGGTTATGTACAGACATGCCTGCAGACATCGCTCGGAAGCTTCGGCCCTGTCTTCATCGCGATCTCGATGACGCTCTTCGCGTTCACGACGCTGATCGGCAACTACTCATACTGCGAAGGCTGCTTCGCCTTCATCCTCAAGAGGGACATGACCAAAACGGAAGTGATCATCTTCAGGATCATCGCCATCGTTCTCGTATTCCTCGGAGCGATCTCGAGCGCAGGCCTTGTATGGGATACAGCCGACATGTTCCAGGGACTCATGGTAGTATGCAACATCCCTACGATCGCCATCCTCGGCGGAGTCGCCGTGAAGGCTCTCGACGACTACACAAAGCAGAAGAAAGCGGGCAAGGCGCCTCACTTCAAGGCTGTCGATATCGGCCTGGACGAAAGCAAGGTGGACTGCTGGAAGTGATCTTCTGACTTCGCATGACGCATGCAAAGCCTGCCTCCGGGCAGGCTTTTTTGCGCCCTGAAGAGGCTGAGGATTGTTCGCGGGAAAAACATAAAAAAAGGATAGACATTGCCTGCCGTTTATTGGTTAAATTGTATTGTCGGAAAATCATATTGTTTCAGGAGGGAGGAAACAATGATCAGGTATCATCAGCAGGGCACTCAGTGGATCGGCGGGGCTCCGCAGAAGGCAGGGAAGAGCGATGACGGCATATTCCATATCAGATTTGACGCACTCGTTTCACACGACATCACATACGTCGGGATCATCCAGACGGCCAGGGCAAGCGGCCTGAAGGAGTTCCCGATTCCTTATGCTATGACAAACTGCCACAACAGTCTCTGCGCCGTCGGTGGCACAATAAACGAGGACGATCACGTATTCGGCCTCTCGGCTGCAAAGAAGTACGGAGGCATCTACGTCCCGGCAAACCAGAGCGTCATCCACTCCTACGCGAGAGAGGAGCTGGCCGCGTGCGGCAACATGATACTCGGATCGGACAGCCACACCCGCTACGGAGCTCTCGGGACCATGGGAGTCGGCGAGGGCGGCCCGGAGCTGGTGAAACAGCTTCTGAAAAACACATGGGACATCACTCCTCCCGAGGTGGTGCTGTGCTACGTCACCGGCAGACCGAAAAAGGGCATAGGACCTCACGATGTGGCTATTGCTCTGGTCAAAGAGACCTTCGGGGAGGGCCTTGTGAAGAACAAGGTGCTCGAGTTCGCGGGGCCGGGCCTCGAATACCTGCCGTACGACTTCAGGAGCGGGATCGACGTGATGACTACCGAGACCACCTGCCTGTCCTCGATATGGGCGACCGATGATGAGATAAAGAAATACTACGAGATACATAAACGTCCGGAGTGCTACAGGAAGCTCGAACCCGAAGAGGGAGCGTACTACGACGCGATAATAAATATAGAACTCGATAAGATGGAATCGATGATAGCCCTTCCTTTCCACCCTTCGAACGCATACACGATACATGAGTTCCTCGAAAACGCCGATGAGATACTCGCCGGCGTGGAGGCGGAAGCGGCAAGGAAGTTCCCTAAGGCAAAGCTCGATCTGCGCTCAAAGGTGAGCGAAAAGGGAGTGCTCGCCGATCAGGGCATAATCGCCGGATGCTCGGGAGGCATATTCGACAACATAGTCGAGGCCGCGGACATACTGAAGGGCGGAAGCACCGGCAACGGCTATTTCTCGCTGTCGGTGTATCCGACGAGCGTGCCTACGAGTCTGGCCCTTACAAGAGCCGGAAAAACGGAGGCTCTGCTCGAGGCGGGAGCCGTCATCAAGCCGTCGTTCTGCGGACCGTGCTTCGGAGCGGGCGACGTTCCTGCAAACAACGGCCTGTCGCTCCGCCACACCACCAGGAACTTCCCTAACAGGGAAGGCTCCAAGCCGGGAGAGGGGCAGATCAGCGGAGTGGCTCTGATGGATTCGCGCTCTATCGCCGCTACGGCGCGAAACGGCGGATACATCACGGCTGCAACGGACATGGATTACGATACGAAGCAGGTCCCGTATACCTTCGACAACGAGGCATACAAAAACCGCTGCTACTACGG
>CADBFL010000268.1:0-1023 GCA_902793875.1 uncultured Eubacteriales bacterium
GCGCCTTTCGGAGCCCAGGCCGGTTCACAGATCGTCAGGGATCATCCCGACTGGCTTCTCAAACATGACGGAAGTCCGTGGTATGCAGGATCCAACTGGGGAGGTTTTTATTCTCTCGACATGGATATCCCGGAGGTCAGGGACCATCTCAGGGCTGTGTTCGACAGGATATTCAACGAATGGGGCTTCGACCTTGTCAAGCTCGACTTCCTCTACGCCGCGGCGCCGTGGATGACCGGTAAAGGTCCATTCTTCGGAGAGAGCCGCGGAGGCAGGATGTGCCGCGCGATGGATTATCTGAGAGAATGGTGCGGAGACGGCATGATACTGGGCTGCGGAGTCCCTCTGATGCCAGCGTTTGGCAAGGTCGAGTACTGCAGGATCGGACCGGACGCGAGTCTTGAATGGGACGGCACTTTTATCCAGAGGAACGCATCGCTGGAGTATCCTTCCACAAAGAACGCGATACTCGACACCTTCTACAGAAGAGGACTTGACGGCAGGGCTTTCCTGAACGACCCGGATGTCTTCTTCCTTCGCAGGGACAATATAAAGCTCACGGAAGAGCAAAAGGACATGCACGCCAGAGTGCTCGCCCAGTACGGCAGCTTCTTCCTCACATCCGATAACATGGGTGATTACGACGAAGCGCAGACCGCGCAATACAAAGAACTTAGAAAGGTATGGACGGACAAGAGTTTCACAAGCAAGAAGTTCCTGAAGGGGCTCAAGGACTGAACAAAGGCTGATCGAGGAAAGGTAACAATGAGCAAGAACGAAAACACAAACACCGCTGCAGCCGCCGGCATTGATGAAAAACAGGCAAAGAAGAACCTCTACAACCTCTTCACCAATTTCATCCTGCTGTTCGTGCTGTTCACACACCAGCTCACGCCGGCGCAGCTGATGGCTATCACCGGCATTATGATCGGAGCGAGGGTATTCGACGCTCTGAACGATCCTCTCATGGGCAACATAATCGAGAGGACCCGTACCCGCTGGGGCAAGTACAAGCCGTGGCTG
>CADBFL010000268.1:1068-2350 GCA_902793875.1 uncultured Eubacteriales bacterium
ATGATCGGAGCGAGGGTATTCGACGCTCTGAACGATCCTCTCATGGGCAACATAATCGAGAGGACCCGTACCCGCTGGGGCAAGTACAAGCCGTGGCTGCTGATCGGCATACTCAGCACATCCGTCGTCGTATATCTCGCGTTCAACGTCAGACTCGAGGGCTGGGCATTCATATGGTTCTTCGGGATCATATACTTCGCTTACAGCATCACATATACGATGCACGACATATCCTACTGGGGCATGATCCCTTCCCTCAGCAAGGAAGGCAGCGTCAGGGACAAGCTTACCGCGATGACCAACCTCGTGGCAGGGATCGGAGCCGGCCTTGCAGGACTCTTCGTTCCGATGTTCACGACGGGCGAAAAAACCATCGGCGGCAACGCCCAGACAGCTTACGGGACAGTTGCGGTCATATTCTGCATACTCGCCCCGCTCTTCCTCTGCTTCACTATCTTCGGGGTAAAGGAGGACCGTTCCTACATGGACACGACCCCGCCTCCTGTAAGCTTCAAAAAGATCGTTTCGACCATCGCGAACAACGACCAGCTGTCGTGGATGTGCCTCATATTCCTGTTCCATCAGATCGGAGCCGACCTGATAGTCGGAGGCATAGGATCGACATACATCTACTTCACGTACGGATATGAAGGCGGGCTCTACTCGCTCTTCTCGACCATAGGCCTGTCGGCTTCGGGAATACTGCTCATAGCATACCCGTGGCTCTCGTCAAGATGGAAGCGCAAGACCCTCATGAAGGGCTTCGGCATCGTGCTTACCGTCGGATTCGCTCTGATGCTCTGCGCAGGGCTCTTAATGCCTGCCACGATGGCTTCCTTCTGGGTCACGACCCTCGGTTACATGCTGGCTCAGCTCGGCATGAACTGCTACTACGTGATACTGATGCTGTCGGTCATCAACACAGTCGAATACAACGAGTATAAGAACGGCACAAGAGATGAGGCCATAGTGGCTTCGGTCAGGCCTTTCTTCACGAAGTTCGGGAGCGCCCTGTGCGTGCTTCTTACATCGGTATCCTACCTGCTCCTCGGAGTCACCGACTACACGAACGAGATCAGCTCGTTCGAGCAGGCTGCCAACATGGGCTCGATCACCGAGGCCGAAAAGCTGGCTTCGATCGATTCGGTCATCGCGTCAGTCACCAGCCTGCAGAGCCACGGTCTGCTGCTGGTGATGTGCTTCGTGCCTCTCATCATGATGCTTGCGACCTACTTTCTGTACAAAAAGCATTACATACTCGACGAGGACGAATACGACCGCA
>CADBFL010000269.1 GCA_902793875.1 uncultured Eubacteriales bacterium
TAAAGACCAACAACGGCAACAGCACCTGGTCCATAACCAACACTAAGACCGGGCTTGCAACTGTCTATGACGGGATCCATCACACCAGAAAGATCACGGTCAAGGTCAGGACTGAAGGCGGCAAGGATGAACTCCATATCGAGGTCCACAAGGATACTGATACCGCCGATTACTACATCGACAGGGACGGAACGAAGAAGCCTGTTGCGGATCTCGAAGGATATGATCCTGAGATGCACCATGAAACACCGGACGGCGACCCGATCTTCGTGAACTTCAGATTCCAGCAGCAATATGCGGATATCAGGGTGAAGAAAAAGTGGGTCGACAAGAACGACCGCGACGGCATACGCCCGAAATCGGTCAAAGCTGTAATAAGGAGCGATGCGTTCAGGCCTCTGAATGAAACGCTCACGCTCAGGGGACTGTTCTGGTCTGCTGCACTGAAGGACCAGCCGGTCTGGAAGTTCGATGCGATGTATGATGAGGCCGGACAGGGCGTCCATACCGAACTCGTCAAGATCGAGTACACGCTTGCCGAAAAGCGGGGCGGAGTGATAAACGGAGACGTAAACACGGGCTATGCGGTGAGCTATAACTTCAAATCGCCGTTCACGCTCAGCGAAAGCGGCAAGGATAAAGTCCTCACCATCACCAATACGCATGTTCCGGACAACATGTATCTGGTGACCTACGAAGACGGCGAGCACGGAAAGAGCGACGGAGGCTCCGTCATCAAACGGTACGGAGGCAAGCCGCAGGGGAACACTGTCACGCCGGCCGAGGGCTACAGATTTACGGGCAGATACGAATACGTGATCACGAACAAGGCGGGAAAGGTCATCGACAGCGGAACGACGGATGATCCACGGTCGATCACTGTCACAGGAAACATCGTGTTTACGCCTGTCTACGAACCTGAACCGAAACCTGAACCGGGACCGGGACCGGGTCCGGGTCCGGACGGCCGGAAGGGCGGCAGCGCCTCATCCGGAACAAAGACCGGCGACCCGAACGGAACGAACCTGATGCTCGCGGTCATCGGCCTCGGAGCGGGCTTATCCGGCCTTGCGATGGCGGTGCGCAGCAGAAGAAAGCGCGGGAGAGCGTGATGTGAATAAGCCGGCAGGGCGATACGCCCGCAGGCGCGATATACCGGATTTTACGAAAAGGGCCTTGATAAAGGCTCTTTTTCTTGTTGCATTTTTACAAGTTTTTGTGAGACAATTCAGATGTAGAGATTGAAAAATCAAGGCTTGAACTAATATGAAACTGATCTATTTCGACATCTGTTCAATACCGGTGTTCCTGCTGATCATCCACACCTGCTTTGCCAGAAGGATGACCACGACCAGAGCTGAGAAGCTCTTCCTTGTGGTCAATGCGCTGTCGCTTGTATGCGCCGTGCTGGATATCCTCATGGAGTTCGTGGTGAACCCTGTGCCTATCACACAGAGCGAGGCCGTTATGGGAATCGCGCGCCCTCATCTGGCTTCCGTTCGCGGTGCTTACCGCTGCGCTGCTGATAAACTTCCGTACCAGGAGCCTCTTCACGGTCACGATGGAGCAGGGCTACTCGAGAGGACCTCTGGTGCTTCTCGTATACATAATCGCAGGCATTTACGGATTCTTCGGCATGTTCTACTGCGTATACTGCAGACGATATCTGGACAGGAGCAAGTGGGTGGCTCTTCTGTCGGTCTACATACTGATATTCACGGCCGTGGTGATACAGTTCTTCGAGCCGGATCTGCTGCTTGAGATGTTCGCTACGGCGATAGGAGTGCTCCTCGTGCAGAACATGGTCATGCGTCCCGAGGAGACAATGGACGGCTATGTGGTCATCAGGACCCGGCGCGCATACGAGAGGGATCTGAGGAACGTCATCAGCTCGGGAGACAAGGTCCAGATCGTGATCGTCAGGCTGGACAACGCGTATGAGATACGCTCTTACCTCGGAGACAAGCGCTACTACGATTATGTCGGCGATATAGTCGATGAGATCCGGAATATGTACAGCAGGAGCCGCATCCAGGTCGAGATGTACTTTGAGCGTCCGGGAATGATCTACCTGATCCTGGACGACCCGCGCTTCGATGTCGGCAGCGTCGTATCCGTTTTCATGGACGGTGTGCACGCCCGCACAAGGGAATTCGCTGATATGGGAGTGCAGTTTGAGCC
>CADBFL010000270.1 GCA_902793875.1 uncultured Eubacteriales bacterium
CGCAGGCAGTTCCCTCTCGTCCTGGTGAGCGACCCGTCGCTTTGCGATGAGCACATGGACGACATCGACGCTTTTGCCTGGGATCTTGCCGGTCACGCTCATGTGACCGTCCTGAGCAGCGGACCTAACAAGCTCTGCTATTCTGTCCTCAGCGACCGGGAGCTTGGCGATTCCCTGAAAGAAAAAGGCCTCGCCTTCGCTGTTTTCGACGCCTGTCCGGATGAGGAGGGCAGCCTCCCGGAGCCGCGGCTATTTCATTTCAGCGATCCGGAGCAGGAACTCAAGGATGTCTTCGAAGAGGCGCGCGATGATCTGATCGGTCACCAGCGCGGGCAGACCTACGATTTTTCGGGAACGGAATTCTATTCGAAGGTAAGGATCAGCAAGATGATGGCCCTGACCGGGGGCGGCGAGGACCATTACCAAATGGTGCTTGAGGCGCTGGTATCCGAGCAGACGGAGAAGCTGGAAGCCGCCGAAGCGAACGAGGCAAGGCTTACCATCGAGCTCCAGAAAGAAAAGAGCAAAAATGCCGAGCTGACCAAAATGAACAACAAGCTGCTGTCCGATCAGGAGAAGGCCGAGCTCAGCAGGAGCGATTCGAACAGCGAGCTGGCGGAGCGTCTCAAGGCGACAGAGGAGGCCCTGGAGGCGGAAAAGGCCAGAAGCAGAGAGCTCAGCAGGCCTTTCACCGAGGATCACAGCGCGCTTCTGAACATGCCTCTGACAGACGACCGGGACGCGATACTTAAGTGGATCGAGGACAGCTACTGCGGCGATGACGGCTGCCTCATCCTCCACGACCGCGCGAAGGATTCTTTCAGAAGGGACAAGACCGGCAGGGACTTCAGGAGGATATGCCTCATGATCCATTATCTGTACGGGTATACGAGGTTCCTGAACGAGGGCAACGACCCTGTCACCGCAAATCAAAAGGCGGCCTCTTACGATGTGCTGAGCAACCGTTTCGAAGCCACCCGTTCGAGCAGCGCTGAAGGCGCGCTGCGCAATTTCAGGAGCGATTACACCATAGACATCTCGGCATACGACCCAAGCAGGAAGGACGCTCTTCTGGACTTCCATCTGAAGAAGGGCAAAGGCATGGACAGCGACTCCATCCGCATCTACTTCTGCTACGACTCGGAGATCGGCCGGTCCATCATAGGGTACATGCCGGATCATCTGCCGATATGATCAGGTACATGCCGGATCATCTGCCGATATGATCTATGCGGCCTGTTTCACCCCGGATAATCGTTCCTATTGACTCCATTGCCGCTTCTATATTACGTGCAAACAGCCCGGACCATCCATGGTTCTCACCTCATGCTTTGATCGCCATCCAGTCACAGATCTTTTGCAGGATCCGGAAATGTTCTCGTTCATCATCATGAGAGTACATGAAGAATGCGCCATCCAGGACAGAAAAGAGTTCTGACGGACCATAGCATTTCACATATTCCTCGACTGCAACTCTTCCCTCAGTTCTTTCCAGAAAGACCTCCTCCGGGATGATCCCCTTCTCCATAACAGCATCGAACACTTTACGACTGAACTCATGCTTGAACTTTTCATCCCAGGTCATCAAAGGATAATATGTCAGGTCCGACATGAGCGATGCCAGGCATTCTTTCTCAGGTCTCTCTTTCAGGACGATCGTCCCGTCGGCCTCAAATTCGAATTTCTCAAAGCCATAACCATAACCGGTAAAGTAATAATATTTGTCTCTCTCCCAAATCATCGCTTCTGCTACTTTCATCAACATATCATGTAGGCCCATCGCTCTGTCCTCATCGATGGGTTCGCCGGATCTGAATGCATCCGTGACCTCCTTGAAATTATTGTATGCGCTCAGACTATAATCAATATACTCTGCACCATCTAACACTATTTTTCTCGTCGGGTAACAAATCATCCGTCTTGCAACATCTCCTATCATCACTTCATCATCCGGCACTTCAGCGCTGCAGAATTCCAGCATGCCGCATCTTATGACCGTTCTGTCATCGAATGTCGAGCCGAGAAGCATCTCATATGCTTTAGGTCTATGTATGTAAAAGCACATGTCCGACCATGTCTTCAGATAGTCGGTCAGGTGATCTGACAGTCCGGGCTCGCGATCAATGCCTTCAGGCTGTGGGAGAGACCGCC
>CADBFL010000271.1 GCA_902793875.1 uncultured Eubacteriales bacterium
CTTCCGTCCGCGGAGTATACCCTTATATAGCTTTCAGATGACGCGTACAGCTGCTTTGTGACCGGATCGTAGCCTACACCTGACGAAGAATACGGCGTTTTCGCACTGCCGAATTTGCCTGTCGCCGGGTTCCATGTATATATCGTATACTGGCAGCCCTTGAAAATGTAGCAGAGCTTTGTCTGCGGATCCCAGGTGATGCCGTTGAGATGCCCGTAATTCGACGGGAACTTAGTCACCTTTACTCTCTTGCCGTTTGCGTTGTAGGTGATGATGCACTGGCCGTTTTCCATGCCGTAAAGCACGTAGTACTGCTTGCCGGTGAACGTGAAGGCCTGAGGGACCTGGACGTTTCCGTTGCCCGTGATAGCGAACATCTTCTTGCAGTTTCTGTCATTGAATGTATATACGACTCTGGCGCTGCCGCCGCTGGTCGCTTTTCGTCCGAGCTTTTTGCCCGGCGAAGGAGTGATGGCTTTCACGAGCTTATTGAACTCGCTCTTGAAGGTGGAGCTGATGCTCCATTCGCCGCCTCCGCCGTAGGTCCCGACGTTCACATATGCGCTGTGCATATAGCCCGTCTTTCCGTTGACCCTGACCTTATACCACAGATCTCCTCCCGGACGCTTCGCCATGAGGAGGATGGTAAGATTGGTCCCGTTGCTTGCGGTGCCGATCCTTGAAAATGTGGTATCCGGACCTGTCCTGTAGTTCACCGCATCCGTGGTATATCCGGACACGCCTGCCCAGGAGGTGATCTTGACCAGATCTGACCTGACATAGCCCGACTTGTCGCCGGCCTTGACGACATACCAGCGTTTCGTCGAAGAACTGCTGGTGCTGGTAGTGAATATCTCTCTCGTGACGGTCACCGCAGTGTTCCTGCTGAGGACTTTTACCACTGACGAAGATGTGGAGTAAGATTTCCTGAGATTTACGCCTGAGTCGCTGATCTTTCCCTTTGCATTCATCGAAGCGGCATTTGCCGGCTCTCCCAGGACAGGGAAAGCAGCCACGCACATCATGGCGATGAGCACGGCCGCGAATATTCTTTTGATTCCGTTATGTCTGATACCTGCCATGAGCATACCTCCGCTCTTATATACCATAAGCAGATTATATTAGCCGCTGCATCCGGCCATCAAGGATTCTGTAGCCATCAAGGATTCTGTATATTTTATAATGTGGTCAGCTGTCATGCCGGCTCGTCTACATAGTAATCAGATCTGGCCGCTTCTGTATCCGCTGCGGCTGAATCGATGCCTTCGAGACCCCCGTACATTATGCTGTGAAGGACCAGCCTGTAGTACAGCTGATTGCTTCCATCCGTCGCACTTTTCGGAAGGACGACTATTTTACTGCTCTTATACTTCTCTGCGTTCTCTTTGCGCTTGTTCACTGCTGCTTTTCTGGCAGTTTCTTCTGAATATGTATCATCCGGGATCAGAATAATCACGAAAGCAGGCGCTGAATCAGGCGGGGAAGTCTCAGCATCCCAGAGGGCGCCTCTTACCAGCCCCTCTTTTATATCGCTTGGAATGATATCCGGATCTCCGGTATAAAGCTGCAATTTATCTTCGGCAGGGTTTGCTTTGTTGTATATCTGTTCCCATGAGGAAAATTTGGCTACGAGCCTTGCATCGCCTGTGCATTCCTGTCCGGCGGTTATATAAGCTTTCCCGTCATACCAGCCAAGGAATCTGTAATCCTTTTTGTGTGCAACAGGGAGCTTGTCCGGGTATTTGCCGCCTTTTATTATCTTTGGAAGCTTATCGGCATTTTTGACTTCAACATCGTCATCGTATTCCCATGTGACCTTATAATCAGGCTTCGCCAGCTTTTTCCAGTGGGCGTAGATCGTGCAGTCCTCTGTGATCGCGGCTTCGGGATCCACAGGACTGTCTTTGTCCTTTTCGGTATGCCAGCCATTGAAGCTGTAACCTTCAGGAGCAGTGGCGAAGTCTATGTTTATATCGCCGAAGAGGGAGCCCTTCTCGACCTCCATGGTGTTCACTACGCCTTCGCCGTC